>JBLMWY010000451.1:0-3369 GCA_050257475.1 Bdellovibrio bacteriovorus | reverse complement strand
TGGCGCTGGCAGTCCGGGAATCCGGACGGGTATGTCTAACCGTCCGGCTCGCGGCGACCACCACCCCGATCGCAACCTCGCCTTCAGGGTCTTACTCGATCAGACCCCAGACCACACCGCGGAGCAATTCGCCCTCTCGACGTGGCCCACTGTGGATCCTCGCGGTCGCGGCGGACGCCGTTAGCCCGTCATCTGTGGGGATCAAGGGCGGAATCGAAGGGGATGAAGTCGAAGGCAAGGAGCGTGAGGTCGACCGGCGCCGGCTCCCCGGTGCCGCGGATGACCAGGGAGATCTCCCGAATGCCCGTCAGGGACGGGGTCGCCGGCAGGACGATCTCGAGGCGATCCGCGCATGATGGGTGGTCCCCAGGGTGGGCCAGGCATGATGGGTGGTCCCCAAGGCGACCCACGCATGATGGGTGGACCCCGGGGTGGACCAGGCATGATGGGCGGTCCTCAGGGTGGTCCTGGCATGATGGGTGGACCCCAAGGCCATCCGCGTATGATGGGTGGTCCCCAAGGTGGGCGGGGCATGATCGGCGGTCCTGAGGTGGGACCTGGCACGGCGGGTGTTCCCAAGTCTGGACCAAGCTCTGAGTAACCTCAAAGCCCACCTGACGCGCACCCAGTCTGGGAGCCCTAGAATCGCGCCGAGGCTATGCTGACACATGAGCAACACCAGGCCTTTCTAAGCGGAGTGCGCGTGTCATGATTGCGAGTTAAGCGATGCATTCATGCAGCACGGCCACACCGGCGACGTCATCCGGTTTACCGCAGACCTGGTCGCGCGACTCAGCGGCGATAAGACTCGACTCGCCGCCACCTCGATCCGCGCCAGCACCCCTGCTGGGGTGGGTTCTCCGCGCCAGTCCCCGGTGTTCCTCGCAGCCGGTGACCGGATCAGCGTCGCGGTCGAAGGGGTCGAAGGCCTAACCGACCTGGAGGACGTCACATGAGGCGCTGGCGTTGTCGGTGGTGGCTGGCCCTGTGTTGCGTCGGGCTGGTATCTGCCGGCCCCGCCAGCGCCGGTCGGAGCCTGGTGCTGGTGCACGGCTACCTCGGCGACTCCAGGTCCTGGCAGCAGAGCGGAGTCTTGCCGGTGTTGGCACAGGCTGGCTGGAGAGTTGCTGGCAACTGGAAGTCGACCCCGTCCGGGGTGCGCCTGGAGCCGGTCGGGCCACCGGCGGGGGAATTCGCGGTCTACACGGTCGACCTGCCCTCCGCCGCTCCGCTGATGGAGCAGGCGCGTCTTCTCGGCGGGATGCTGGGCGCCATCGCGCACCGGGATCCGACGGGCACGATCGACCTCGTCGGTCATTCGGCCGGCGGTGTCGTGGCCCGGCTCGCACTGGTGAACTACGGCGCGGGCACGGTGACCCGACTGGTCACCATCGCCGCCCCCCACCTGGGCACCGAGCGCGCCTCCCAGGCGCTGGATGCGGCCGACGACAGCGGGCTGTTCGGCGGGATCAAGCGCTGGTTCGTCAAACGCAAGGTGGGAGACGACCTGTATCGCACCGTGCAGTCGTCGCGCGGGGTCCTAGCGGACCTCTCCCCACCGGTGCCCGGCAACCTGCTGTACTGGCTCAACGCTCGCCCGCACCCTGCCATTGCTTACGTCGCCGTGGTTCGCGGCGCCGCCTACGGGATGCCCGGCGACCAGGTGGCGCCTGCACCCAGTCAGGACCTCCGCCGGGTGCCCGCTCTGAACGGCCAGGCCAGCATCCGGGTGGTGGCCGGCGGTCATGAGCTCAGCCAGCAGGACGGGCTTCTGCTGTCGGAGCTGGTGTCCCAACCGGCCAAGGCCTCGGCGACCGGGTCGAAGTGATGCTCGTGGTGTCCGCCCGACTGGCCGCGTGAGGACTGGGTCCGCTGGATGTTGGATCCGGGGTCCCCTGCCGCTCCGGTCGGATGGGCGCTCCCACGGCGCCATCTGGGCGGCCATGGCCTTCGCGGCCCTGGGCGACAGCCGGCCCGCCTGGGAGCTAACGACCCTGATCAACCCGGCCAATCATGCAAAGACTCCGGAGGCGATCGCGACCTACAAGGTGGAGCCCTACGTCATGGCGGCGGATGTCTACGCGGTGGCACCCCACATCGGGCGCGGCGGCTGGACCTGGTACACGGGCTCGGCCGGCTGGATGTACCGGCTCATCCTGGAATCCCTGCTGGGACTGCGCCTCGAGGTCGATCGGCTGACCCTGGCACCCTGCCTCCCGGCCCACTGGGAGGTGCTCAGGATCCAGTACCGTTACCGGGACACGGTCTACCAGATCGCCATCGCGCAGACCCTCTCCGCCGGGGATGATCGGGGCGAGGTGACACGCCTGCGAGTCGATGGTGTCGACCAGGGGGGCGACGCGATCCCCCTGGCCGACGACGGGCGTGAGCACGCCGTCGAGATCACGGTCTCCGGGCGACGATCGGGCGCTCAGAGATAGAGCAGGATGGCGAAATAGTGGCTCGCGCTTCCGGCCAAGACAAACAGATGCCAGATGCCGTGACACCAGGGCCACCGGGAATCCAGCGCATAGAAGATCACGCCGACGGTGTAGAGCAGGCCACCGGCCACCAGCAGTCGGAAGCCCGCCGGGGGCAGGGCGGCAATGATGGGATCGAGGGCGAGCACGATGAGCCAGCCCATGATGAGATAGATCACCACGGACAGGATGCGCCCGCCCTCGCCCCGCAGCGTGTCGATGAGGATACCCAGCAGCGCCAGCCCCCAGACCGCGCCAAGTAGCCACCAGCCGGTGGCGCCGCCCAGACCCACGAGGCTGAAGGGCGTATAGGTGCCTGCGATCAACAGGTAGATCGCGCCGTGGTCCAACACCCGGAAGACCCGTTTGGCCCGTCCGCGCAGGCCGTGGTAGAGGGTCGAGGAGAGGTACAGCAGGAACAGGGTGAGCCCGTAGGCGCTGAAGCTCAGGATGCGTGTCGCCCCGCCGCCGTAGACACCCGCGAGTGATACCAGCAGGGCCCCGCCGCACAGGGCCAGCACCGCGCCGACAAGATGGGAAATGCTGTTGAAACGCTCACCCGGGTACATCTCGCCGATCACTCTACCCCCGGATACGGGTGCCCGCCAGCGTGTACCCAGGTCTGGCACCTGCCGATCGGGGACGCGCGTTGACGCAATCGCGGATCGCCGGGAACCAAGCTCAGGTCCCGGCGGCCGCCTTCTCCTGCGCGGCCGCCGATCCTGGTATGGTACAGGGAGCGCGATGGAGCCGGCGCCGGCGCGCGCCCTGGGCGACGGCGCGGGTGCGGCGGAATCCTTGCCCAGAGTTCGCAACCCACGAGGATCAGGATGCAGATCAAGATTGGATACGAGCTGGTCTATGAGTGTCCGCAGCCGACACCCATGAT
>JBLMWY010000450.1:0-2515 GCA_050257475.1 Bdellovibrio bacteriovorus | reverse complement strand
CACCTCCCCGCTCAGCACCCGGGCCTTGCAGGTCCCGCAGTTGCCGCTGGAGCAGCCGTAGCTCAGCTTGAGCCCCGCGCGCACCGAGGCGTCCAGGATGGACTCCTGGCCCTCGACGAAGAACTCGTGTCCGCTGGGGATCAATTTGACGGTGGCGGCCATGATGCGCAGGAAGGTGTCTTTGGCGATGAGTCGGGCCTGGAGGTCTTCGGCGGAGCGGGTGGCGAGCCCCTGCCTGGAGTCGTCCAACCAGGCGCGCAGCTCCGCCAGACGGGCGCCGAGCTCCGGGCCGGGGGGCTCCTGGCTGAGGGCGCCCAGGCGCTCGCTCACCTGGTCCAGCAGGGCGTCGGCGGCGCTGAGCGCCGAGAGCCGTTCCACCAGGGTCTCGCTCAGGGTCTTGAGGCGCGAGACCAGGACCTGGGGGCTGGGCAGCACGGCGTCCGCATCGTAGCTCTTGGGCAGGGCCTCCGATTTGATGCGCTGCACCCGCTCCAGGGCCTCGTCGTTGCTGAGCGACACCGCCGGATAGAGCCGCAGCAGGTCCGACACGGCCACCGAGCCCTCGAAGGTCTCGATGTCGCCCCGGCGGATGCGCCGCTGGAGCTCCGCACGGGTCACCCCGGCGAGCCGTGCGGCGCGGGACAGGCTGAGATAGGTCATGGGGTCTTGGGTCTCCGAGGGGCGGCGGCAGGCTTGCAAACAGGGGCCGGGCGTCCACCTGTGGACGATGGACAAAAACCAGCGGGGGCACGATAGAGCATGAGCCGATCGGACGCAAAGCCTGGCCAGGCGGTGCCCCGCGGACGGGCCCACCGGCTCTGGCATCTAGGGCGGGCGGCCGGGGGCATCCTCGCCGGTGCCGTGGGGGAGGGGGCGGCCGCCTGGGTGCGTGGCCGCCGCCCCGCGCTCTCGGAGCTAGTCCTGACCCCGGCCAACGCGGAGCGCCTGGCGCAGCGCCTTGCCCACCTGCGGGGCGCGGCCCTCAAGCTCGGTCAGATGCTCTCGCTCGACGGTCGGGACCTGCTGACCCCCGAGTTCGCCCGGGTCCTGGGTGGCCTGCGCAACCAGGCCCGCACCATGCCCTTGAGCCAGCTCGCGGCGGTCCTGGAGTCGGAGCTGGGGCGGGACTGGAACCGGGCCTTCGCCCGCTTCGCCTTTACCCCCATCGCCGCCGCCTCCATCGGCCAGGTCCATGCGGCGACCCTGAAGGACGGCCGGCGGGTGGCGGTCAAGGTCCAGTATCCAGGGATCCGGGAGGGGATCGACAGCGACCTGGACAACCTCACCCGCCTCATTCGGCTCGCGGGTCTGATTCCACCCGGGATGGCGATCGAGCCCCTGGTCGAGGAGGCCCGGCTCCAGCTCCACCGGGAGGCGGACTACCGCCTGGAGGCCGAATCGCTGCTAGCCTACCGCGCGGGTCTGGAGGCCGGGCGGGAAGCGGCCGGTCCACCCCTCTGGGTCCCGGGTCTGGTCCCTGAGCTCTGCACCGAGCGGGTCCTGACCCTGGCGTTTGCCGATGGCGTCCCGGTGGAGGAGCTGGCGGAGGGACCGCACCCCCAGGCGTTGCGGGACCGGGTGACCACCGCGCTCTCGGGGCTGGTGCTGCGGGAGCTGTTCGAGCTCCGCCTCATGCAGACCGACCCCAACTTCGCCAATTACCTCTACGATGCGGCGCAGGACCGGCTGGTCCTGCTGGACTTCGGTGCCGTGCGACCCATCGCACCTAGTCTCGCGGTAGGCTACCGGGAGCTGGCCCTGGCGGCGATCGCGGGGGACGGACCGAGGGTCTGCCGGGCGGCCCTCGACCTCGGCTATCTGGAGGCCGGGACCGACCCTGCCCTGGCAAAGGCCCTGGCGGACCTGATCCTGGTGACGGCGGAGCCCTTGCGCGCACCCGGCCTCTACGATTTCTCCCACACCGACCTCTTCGAGCGGGTGCGTGCCTTGGGAGAGGACCTGGTGCTGCGCCGGGGCTTCACCGGCAGGCCGCCGCCGGAGACCCTGTTCCTCCACCGCAAGATCGTCGGCATGTTCCTGCTCTGCCGGCGGCTCGGGGCCCGGATCCACATGCCGACCCTGATGGCCGGGCTGGATTGCCCGCCGACAGCTCCCTCGACCAACCCATCGACCCGTGAGGCCTAGACCCCAATGGACGACCAGACCCGAGACGCCATCGAGGCCGCCGCCTTCCGCGGCCTGGTGGAGCACCTGCAACGGCGCACCGACGTGCAGAACATCGACCTCATGAACCTGGCGGGCTTCTGCCGCAACTGTCTCAGCAAGTGGTACCTCGCCGCCGCCCAGGAACGGGGGGTTCCGATGGACTACGACGCCGCCCGGGAGGCCATCTACGGCATGCCCTACGACCAATGGAGACGCCTGTACCAGAAGGAGGCGACCGCCGAGCAGCAGCGCCTCTTCGAGGAGACCAAGCCCCTGCATGCCTTCGTGAGCGGACACCAGAAGGGTTGACCACCTGGCGCGCGCGGACCGGCCGGAGCCAGGGCCTGAG
>JBLMWY010000449.1:0-4782 GCA_050257475.1 Bdellovibrio bacteriovorus | reverse complement strand
CCATCAAGAGCCAGACGATAAGCGCATTGGTGTGGACCATGCGCGCCACGTTGAAGGGGATCTCGGGGAACAGGAAGTCGCCGATCACGTACTGCAGGCCCATAATGAGCCCGAACAGGATTTGGGCAACGAACAGTGCGATGGCGGCTATGAAATAGAGCCGTGCCACCCCTTGGGACTTATATTTCATCAATCGTGCTCCTCTTGCGAATATTTGGGGGTGGCTAGCCCTGCTTATTGGGCGGCCAGCCGGCGGTGTTGATCTCGGATGAGTACTTGAGGAATTGGGCGACGGCCTCAAGCTCCTCCGCGCTCAGATTGAACTGGGGCATGCTGCGCCGACCCGGGATGCCATCGGCGGGGCGGCTCTGGATGAAGGCCTTGATGGCCTCGGTGCTGTTACCGAAGCGCACATAGACGTTACCGAGCTCAGGGGCGAAGTAGGCCCCTTCGCCGAGCAGGGAATGGCAGCCGATACAATTGTTGTTCTCCCAGACCTCCTTGCCATGGGCGATCTGACGGCCAAGCTCCGTATTGGGGTCCAAGAGCTCCCGACGGTCTCGCTCCGGGAGTGTGGCCCCGGTGTCAAAGGTCAGGGCCAGGAAGAGTAGGAAGAAGAACACGGAGCCACCGTAGAAGATGTTCCGCGCCATCGATTTTGTGAAGGTTTGAGCCATGGGTGAGGGGTCCTCGCGCTGCGTTGGTGCGGCCGCAATTGCACGTGGCATTGGGGGCCGAGAACCTTGACCAAGATCAAACCGTCTCGGGGAGAGCCCAACGGGCGTCGGGGAGATCGCTGCTGAGGGGCTAACGATAGCGTCCGAAGGAAGACCAGGGCGACGGATGACCTAGGTCAAGGCGCCAGCGGGGGCGGCGGTCGGAGCATCGTCGCCGGGGGCCAGGAATGGGATTGGCCCTCATGATTCGACCGCCGCAAAGCCACCTGAGGAGTCTGCCCCCATGCCGGAATCGATCGCCGTATCCTTGACCGCGGACCATCGCCGCTGCGACCGTTTGCTGGCGCTCGCTGAGGCCGCCACCAGCGCGGTCGACTGGGACAGGGTGGCCAGCGAGACCCAGGGCTTTGCGCACGCCCTCGAGCGGCATCTCCGATTCGAGGAGGAGACCTTGTTTCCCGCCTTAGAGGCGGCCGTGCCCATGGCCGCTGGCCCCACTGGGGTGATGCGGATGGAGCATGGGCAGATGCGCCAGATGCTGGCGGACCTGCTGGCCGCGAGCAGGGTACGGGACAAGGACGACTGTCTCGGGCTCCTGGAGACCCTGCACCTGGTGATCCAGCAGCACAACGCGAAAGAGGAGTCCATTCTTTATCCGATGGCGGATCGCGCGCTGGCCGCCGAGGCACCTGAGCTCCTGGCTAGCTTGGGCGAGTGAGGGGCCATGGACCACGTGCTCGACGTCGCCGATCTACCGCCGCCGGAGCCGCTGGAGCGTACCTTGGACGCCCTGAGCAGTCTGCCCGCCGGGGACCGTCTGTTGCTGCGACTGCACCGCCAGCCCTTTCCGCTCTACGACCTCCTGCGCAACATGGGGTATCGGTGGAGTGTTTCGGGTGGCGACGGGGACTGGCAGATCTGTATCGAGCCGGAGTCTGGGGCGCCCCAGCGGCACTAAGGATCGGTTCAGGAACAGCGTGAACGATCCAGAAGCCTGTTGCGTTTCAGGTTCCAGGATAGCCGGGGGCGCTCTGGACACGTTGTTCTTGAACCTTGACTAAGGCCCCATGGTTGCCACCGCCGGACTCAGCCTGGACCAGGCCCCGCCCATCCATCTTCCCTTGCGGCTCTTCCTGACCGCCCCCTGGTTCGCGGTCGCCGCAGCGTTGATCCTGGCCTTTCAGGGGGAGGCCGCCATGGCTTCCCGCTGGACCCCCGCGGCGCTGGCGGTGACCCACTTGCTCGCGATCGGCTTCCTCGGGCAGATCATGTGCGGTGCCCTGCTGCAGATGCTGCCCGTGATCGTTGGCGCACCGCTTCCCGCGGTGAGGCTCGTCGCACCCCTGACCCACCTGCTGTTGAGCCTCGGGAGCGCCCTGATGAGCGTTGGCTTCCTCGGCCTCGGGGCCCCACTCTTGGGGGCGGGCGCCGCGGCCGCGGCCGGGGGATTCGGTGTCTTTGTGGTCGCCTCGGTGGTCGCGCTGGCGCGGGCACGAGGCCCGGCCGGCACCCTCCTGGCCCTGCGCCTCGCCGTCGGGGCCCTAGCGGTCACCGTCAGCCTAGGGCTGCTCCTGACCTCGGCCCTGCTGGGCTGGGTAAGCCTGCCGGAGTTCCCTATCTGGGTGCAGGCCCATCACACCTGGGGACTCCTCGGCTGGGTGGGGTTGCTGATCGTCGGGGTCGCTTATCGGGTGGTCCCGCTGTTCTATGTGACGTCCCCCTACCCCGAATGGATGACCCGCGTCTTGGCCCCGACCCTGCTTGCGCTTCTCGCAGCGGCGACCTTGCTCGCGCTCGTTGGGCATGGGGGTCTGGCCCGGTGGCTCTACGGAGCCCTGGCCCTTGGCTTCGCCACCTTCGCGGCTCAGACCATTCGGCTCCAGGGCGCGCGGGTCCGCTCGCGCAGGGACGCCGCCTTGATCCACTGGTGGCTCGCGCTGGGCTCCATCCTGGCGGGGGCCTGCGGCTGGTGGCTTCAGGCTCCCGCGGAGCTGATGGGTGTTCTGGTGCTCGTCGGGGTGGGTGTGGGGCTCCCGAGCGGCATGCTGCTCAAGATCGTGCCCTTCCTGTGCTGGTTCCATCTGCAGACGCGCCAGGTGGCGAGCGGGCGTTTCGGGGTCCGGGTGCCCCACGTTCACGCTCTGATTCCGGATGCCTTGGCGCGCTGGCATCCGCTCCTGCACGGGCTCACCCTGGTGGTTCTGGCCGCGGCGGTAGGCGAGCCGGTCCTGTGGCGCCTCGGTGGCGTTCTGCTCGCCGCGTCGGCCATCTGGCTCTTCGCTCTCATGGCCGCGGCGACCTGGCGGTACGGGCGCGTCTCGGCCGCCCTCGACTGAGCGCGCGCGTCTGATCAGGACATCGAAGGCTCGCTTCCACGCAAGCCGTGGTATAGGGTAGGGCCCCCTATCCGTGGGAGCGCGACCGCGGCGCGGCACCGCTCTTACGGGTCACCGCGAGCGGAGCGACTCATGATCGATGCCCTGCGCAGCACCGCCCTGTTGTCCCGCCTGAGCGACGCCCAACTGCAGCGGATCTCGGACCATGCCCTGAGGCAGAGTCTGGACGAGGGGCAATGGCTGTTTAGCCAGGGGGACCCGGCCAAGCGCTTCTACCTCCTGCAACGGGGTCAGATCAGGCTCTTTCGGCTCTCTCCCGAGGGCGCCGAGAAGGTCATCGAGATCGTCTCCCCGGGGCAGACCTTCGCCGAGGCCCTGATGTTCCTCAACGCCCCCCGCTATCCGGTATGCGCGGCCGCCCTGGGACAGGCCGAGTTGATCGCCATCGACGCCCGGGACTTCGCCGCCATGCTGCGGGAGTCGGTGGATACCTGTTTCGTGGTGCTGGGGGCGCTCAGCCAGCGCCTGCGTGGCCTGATCGGCGAGATCGACAATCTGACCCTTCATACCGCCAAGAGCCGGGTGGCGCGTTATCTGCTCGCCCATTGCCCGGAGGATCGGCGCGCCTTCGAGCTGGACGTGCGCAAGGGGGTGCTGGCCTCGCGTCTCTCGGTGAAGCCCGAGACCTTTTCGCGGGTCGTGAAGCAGCTCATCCAGGAGGGCGTCATCGAGGTCCATGGGGCCCACATCACGATCCTGGATCGCCGTGCCCTGATCGATCTCGCGGAGCTCGCGGATACGGCGGAGCTGGGGTCCATGCCCTGCGAGCCCGCACAGGGCCGCGGCGGCTAGATGGCCGCCGGGGGGTATGCGTGCTCCCGGCAGATCTTGCGGAGGTCCGACTCCGCCAGGGCCTCGCCGGTGAGCCCGCACTGGTAGCCCTCGGAGGTCCGACCGTTGAAGCGGCAGCTCGCGCAGGCACCGAAGCTGCGCAGGCCATGCGCCGTCTGGATGCCCCTTAAGAGACCGCGCAGGCCAGCCACCAGGGTCTCCAGCGGCGGGCCCGCCAGGGCCTCGGCCGCGCGTCGCAGCATGGGGCCAGGCACGGCCCCGGCGAGGACCGCCAGGCCGCGAGGTGTCGGCTCCAGGTGTATCACCCTGCGATCCCTGGCGTCCGCCTCCTTGGTGACCAGGCCCTTGGACTCCAGCGCCATCAGGGTCTGGGAGATTGTCCCCTTGGTGGAGCCCAGGTACTCGGCCACCGCCAGGGGCGTGTTGGAGTAACGGTTGCAGCGGGCCAGGTAGCGCAGCGCCTCGAGCTGCACGGGCTGCAGGCCCGGGTCCGCGACCAGGGCCCGGGCCTCGGACCGCGCCAGGTTGCAGAGTCGCTCCAGGTAGTCGTGCAGCTCCGCCCCGTTGGTCTCGCTCATTGCCCCTCCAGCGCCGCGCGCCGTCGTTTCCCAGAGCCTAGCGCATGGATAGTTTCGTGTCGATACGGCCTTGACGGGACGGTGCCGAGCTGCTTTGCTAGTTATCGTATCGAGTCGATACGTCTAACGCTCGTCTCAGCACGCTCAAGCCACCATCGAGGAGCACCCACATGAACCGCACCCTGGTCCTGTCCACCCTGATCCCCGCCGCCCTCGCCCTCGGCATCCAGGTCCCGGCCCAGGGCGGGGAGGGGCCCGCCTACCCGGAGGGCTACCGGCTCTGGACCCACGTCAAGTCCATGACCATCCATCCCGGTCATCCGCTGGAGGACCCCTTTC
>JBLMWY010000448.1:0-8464 GCA_050257475.1 Bdellovibrio bacteriovorus | reverse complement strand
GAGCTTCTGGCCCGTGGCTTCACAAATGTCTACAACGTGAAGGAAGGTATGGTGGGCAGCGGCGCCGGCCCGGGCTGGCTCAAGCGCGGCCTGCCGGTGGATCCCTGTAAGCAATGCTGAGATCTCGGCACGTCGCCAATCCACCTCGCTCAGTGCGGGTGGATAAGCGCAGTGCATCCACCTCGCGTGTCGGCGGGTTCGGTGGATCCCGCGTGGCAAGTCATTTGAGCTCATCCGCCAGGTCGTCCCGCGCGCCTTATCTACAGATGTGTTTCAGTTGTTCTTGCGCCGCTCTCAAGCGAGCGCCCACGCTCCCGAGAGCAGCTCCGCCTGCTCCAAAACCGTGTGGGTCGCCCGCTCCTGCTTGTCCGGGGGTACCCGTACTTCCGCAGGATGCGCTACATCCTGGGAGGTGTTCGAGCGCCAGTACAAGCCGGGCGGTCGCCGCCCGTATGCGCCGCAGGCCCTGCTGGGGCTGGTGCTCTACGGCATCAGCAAAGGCGTGAGCTCCTTGCGCGGGCTCGAGCGGCTGGCGCGGGTGGACCTCGGGTGCATGTGGATCACTGGCGGGCTGTGTCCGGATCATGCCAGCATCGGGCGCTTCATCCAGCAGCATGACGTCCACATGCGTGGTGCGTTTCTCGAGGGGTGGACGCGCAGCGTGCTGCGCGTGACCGCCAGCGGGGTCGAGACGGTGGCCGGCGACGGCACGGTGGTGCAGGCGGCGGCCTCGCGCTATCGCACCCTCAAGCAGGAGGCGGCGCGGGCGGCGGCCCAGGCCAACCCCGACGCTGCCAAGCTCCAGGCGCGCGCCGCGCAGGCCGAGGAGGTTCAAGAGACACTCGCGCAACGGGTCGCGGCCCGGGAGGCCAAGGGCAAACCGACAGAGTCGGCCTCCAGCAGTCCCGTGGAGCCCGAGGCGGTCGTCCAGCCGCAGAAGGACAAGAAGACCTTCGCCCCCTCCTACAAGCCCAGCGTCCTGGCCAATGCCGCGCGAGTCATCGTCGGCTGGGATCTCTGCCACGCTGGCCCGCCCCTGGGGCTCGGTCAACGGCTCAGCCGGGTGATGCGCATGACCAGGGCGATCTGGCGGAGCCGCCGCAGGATGCGGGCCAGGTGTTGGCGGCTGCGCACGGTCACCAGGAGCTCGAGGGCAGAGGTCATCCCGTCCTTTTCCCGGGAGTGGACGTTCTCGATGTTGGAGCCCAGCTCGGCGATGGCCGCGGCCACCACCGCCAGGGCCCCGCGCCGGTTTCCGATCTCCACGCGGATCGCTACCGGGAACTCCCCGTCCGGCTCGGTTGCCCATTCCACCTCGAGGCGCTTGTCGCGCCTGGTGTCCAGGCTTCCCAGGTTGCGGCACTCGTTGCGGTGTACCACGATCCCCCGCCCGGGGCTAAACAGGGCGGTGATCCCATCCCCCGGGATGGGCCGGCAGCAGCGAGCGAAGTTGACCACCATCCCTTCGGTCCCGCGGATGGCGAGCCGGTGCGGGTGCAGGGCGTCGGCGTCGGACCCTTGGGCCTGGGTCTCCCCGTCCGGCCCCGCCAGCCGCCGGGCCACCAGCAGGGGCAGCCGGTTGCCCAGGCCCACGTCTACAAGCAGATCCTCGACCGAGGCGAGGCCCGCGTCCTCCAGGTAGGCGGCGACGCGGATGGGGTCCACCTGCGCGAGCTCGGTCCCGAAGGCCGCCAGCTCCGCGTTGAGTAGGCGCCGGCCCAGGGCCTCGGCCTCGATCTCCTTGAGGTTCTTGAGGAAGCCCCGGATGCTCGCGCGGGCCTTTCCGGTCACCGTGAAATTGAGCCAGGCGGGGTTGGGCCGGGCCCCCGGGGCGGTGATGATCTCCACCGTCTGGCCGCTGCGTAACGCCGTGCTCAGCGGCGCCAGGCGCCGGTCGATGCGGGCCGCCACGCAGGTGTTGCCGATGTCGGAGTGGATGGCGTAGGCGAAGTCGACTGGGGTCGCCCCGCGCTTGAGGGTGAGGATGCGACCCTTGGGGGTGAAGACATAGACCTCGTCCGGGAACAGGTCCACCTTCACATGCTCCAGGAACTCCACCGAGTTGCCCGCCCCGCGCTGCATCTCCAGTAGGTTCTGGAGCCATTCCTGGGCCAGGGCGGGGGGCGAGGCAGGGCTCTGGGCGCCGCTCTTGTAGGTCCAGTGGGCGGCGATGCCGGATTCCGCGTTGCGCTGCATCTGCTCGGTGCGGATCTGGATCTCGAGGCGGGTGGACTGGGGGCCGAACAGGACCGTATGCAGGGACTGGTAGCCGTTCGCCTTGGGGATGGCGATGTAGTCCTTGAAGCGCCCGGGGACCGGCTTGTAGAGATTGTGGACCTGGCCCAGGACCCGGTAGCAGGTGTCGATGCGGTCCACCGTGACCCGGAAGCCGAAGACGTCCACAATCTCAGAGAAGGGACGATGCTTGTCCCGCATCTTGCGGTAGATGCTGTAGAGATTCTTGCGCCGCCCCTCCACCAGGGCCGGGATGTCCTCCTGGATGAGGCGCCGTTTCAGCGCGGTCTCCACGGTGCCGACAAGCTCGGCGCGCAGCCCGCTGGCCTGGCGTATCGCCCGCTCCAGAACCCGGTGGCGCCAGGGCCAGAGGTAGGCGAACCCCAGCTCCTCCAGCTCCAGGCGCATGCGGTTGATGCCGAGCCGGTAGGCGATGGGGGCGAAGATGTCCAAGGTCTCCCGGGAAATGCGCCGACGGCTCTCGGGGCGCATGGAGCCCAGGGTGCGCATGTTGTGCAGCCGGTCGGCGAGCTTGATCAGGATGACCCGAATGTCTCGGGTCATGGCCAGCAGCATCTTCTGGAGGCTGGCGGCCTGGGCCTCGGCGCGGGACTCGAAGTCGATCTGGGAGAGCTTGCTCACCCCGTCCACCAGGGCCGCCACCTCCTCGTCGAAGGCCGCGGCCAACTGCTCCCTGGCCACGGGGGTGTCTTCGATGACGTCGTGCAGGATGGCCGCCATCAGACATTTGTGGTCCATGCGCATCTCGGCCAGGATGCGCGCCACCGCCACCGGGTGGTAGATGTAGGGCTCGCCAGACTTGCGCCGCTGGCCCTCATGGGCCTCGGCGCCGAACAGGTAGGCCCGGTAGACCTCGGCGACCTGGTCGGGGCTGAGGTAGGTCTCCAGGTAGGCGAGCAGGTCACTGATCAGGTAGCGGGGCTCGTCCGGCGGGTCGGAGTCGGGGGCGATCGCGGGCAGGACGGCCGTTGCCATGAGTGGGCTCGCGGGATCAGCTCACCGGAGGACCCTGCCGGGACAGAGGGCGAAGAACACGGGTGCGCTCACTCCCGGTCCAGGTCCGCCTCGCGCAGCTCCGCGGCCAGCTCGGCGGCGAGACGCTGCTCCAGGGCGGCGGCGGTCTCGTCGATCTCCTTCTGGGTGGCCTGGACGAACTCGGTGGTGATCCTGCCCTCGGCGATCTCCCGCAGGGCCATGACGGTGGGCTTGTCATTCTCCCAGGCGAGGGTGGGCTCCACGCCGTTGGCGAGCTGGCGTGCACGCTTGGTGGCGAGCAAAACCAGATCGAACCGGTTGTCGACATGGTCGAGGCAGTCCTCGACGGTGATTCGTGCCATGGGTCAATCACTCCAATAAAAATCGGCGCGGGGGTCGAATGCGCCCCCGTGGCCTGACAAACTCGAGAATCGGTGCGTCGGCTGCCGGGTCAAGGGGTAGGGGAACCCGGCGGGTGAGCGGACCTCAGGTCTTAGGCTATCACAAGAGCGCGCCTGTCAATGGCTTAGGTTCCAATCGGACCCGCGATCTCTCATGGATCGGTGGCGAACCTCAGGACCCTGCTGGACCCGGGCCCAATGGACAACCGCTCCACCCCCTCCCCGCCCCAGTCCCTCCCCCCGGCAGGTGGGAGGTTAGGAGGGGGGCGAGCCTCGCGGTTTTGGAGCCTGGGCGAAAGGACAACCGTTCCATCCCCTCCCCGGCTTTCCCCTTGCCTGGGGGAGGGTGCGGGAGGGCGGGGTCGGCCCCACAGCCCGTCCTCCCTTCGTCCGGAGGGGTGGGTTGGGGTGACGTCTCGGCTCAGGCGCTGGAGCCCCCGAACTGGGCGGGGATCCAGGCCGGGCAGCGGGCGCTGCGCCGGCGCTCGGCGGTGACGATGGCCCCCAGATCCGCCAGGGCGGCCTCGAAGCGATCGTTGACGACCAGGTAGTCGTATTCGGCCCAATGGCTGAGGTCGTCCCGGGCCTGGGCCAGGCGCTGGGCTATGACCTCGTCGCTGTCGGTGCCGCGCCCCCGCAGGCGGCGCTCCAGCTCCTCCAGCGAGGGGGGCAGGATGAACAGGCTCACGGCGGCGGCGAAACGCTTGCGCACCTGGCGGGCGCCCTGCCAGTCGATCTCCAGGATCAGGTCGTGTCCGGAGGCCAGGTGGTCGCGCAGGTCCGCCTCGCGGGTGCCGTAAAGGTTGCCGAAGACCTCCGCGTGCTCCATGAAGGCGCCGGCCGCCACCGCGGACTCGAAGCGACCGCGGTCGAGGAAGTGGTAATGGACCCCGTCCTGCTCCCCCGCCCTTGGGGGGCGGGTGGTGCAGGAGACCGAGAGGTTCAGCCCCGGGACCTGCTCCAGCAGGGCCTTCACCAGACTGGTCTTGCCCGCACCGGAGGGGGCGGAGACGACGAAGAGGATGCCTGATTGCATAACCGCGGTCCTCGGGGTGTCGGCGGTTCCATGGCAGAAACGCGATGACCGGAGGCGCCGTTTCCGCGTGTCGACGTGATTAGCCTCGGGTCGCTGTGCGACAGCGCATGGTCGCAGCCCGTGCCATGAGGCGGTGACCCTGAGCGACAAAAAGCAAGGGCCTAGCGTTTCGGCTAAGCCCTTGAGTTTTGTTGGCTCCCCGGGACGGGCTCGAACCGCCGACCTAGTGATTAACAGTCACCCGCTCTACCGACTGAGCTACCGGGGAATCGCGAGAGCCCGAAAGACTATCAGTCGCCACCATGATCGTCAATCGCGAGGGAGCCCTTCCCCCTGGCCGCCGACCCGTGCCAGCGAGAGGCTCCGCGCCTGATCGAGGCGTGCGGACCGGTCTCCGTGCGGGACCTAGGGACAGGTCAGGGCGCCCCCGCTGGCGCTGTAGTCGCTAATGCGCACCCGCCCGACGTTGGAGACGACGACACCGCGCTTATGGTCCGAGTCGCCTAAGTCGCACAGGGTAAAGGTGCAAGCGTAGCCGCTCGCGGAGCCGTCGCCTTTGAAGACGATGCGCGGGCTGGTCCCACTCTTGGTGATGGTGATCCCGGCCATCTCCGATGGCTCGACCCAGCGCAACACTTGCCCGCTGCCTTCGAGCTGCGCGATATAGCCGATCTCCCAGGACCCATCACCACTGACGACACAACTGGTGCCGTTGGTGCTGGGGCACAGGCCGACCTCCGCGCTGCGCTTGACCGCCTCGGATCGCGCGAACTGGAGGTGCCCGATCAGGCTGTTGGCCGCATTGGTCATCTTGGCGTTGGCGATCAGGGTGCGGAAGCCGGCGACGCCCAGGGTGAGGAGGATGGCGACCACCGAGAGGGTCACCAGCAGCTCGATCAGGGTGACGCCGCTTCGGGCCTTGCGTGGACGAATGTGCATGCCATACCCCCGGATCCTAAGGGGAGTCTAGACCGGATCTCGCCCCCCATGGGCCCGGCCCCCGGCGGGGCGCCCTGAGCCTGGGAGGCCCAGGGTCCGGTGTGCTACGTGTGGGACGGGCCGGGGATCAGGCGACCGCCGTGGCGATGCGTTCCAGGGCCTGCTCCAGGTTGCGGGGGCTGGTGGCGATGGAGATCCGCACGTGGCCCGCGAGCCCGAAGGCGGTCCCGGGCACCAGGGCCACCCCAGCCCGCTCCAGCAGATATTCCGCCAGCTCCAGGTCGTTGTTGACCCCGGTGAGCTTGTCGATGGCCCCCTGGACCCGGGGGAAGACATAGAAGGTCCCGTCGGTGGGCAGGCACTCGATGCCGGGGATGCGATTCAGCCCCTCCACCACGAAGTCGTGGCGCTCCTTGAAGGCCTTGAGCATGACGCCGATGCAGTCCTGGGGACCGTTGAGGGCCGCCTCGGCCGCCACCTGGGCGATGGAGGTCGGGTTGGAGGTGCTCTGGGACTGGACCTTGGTCATGGCCTTGATCACCTTGGTGGGCCCCCCCGCGTAGCCGATGCGCCAACCGGTCATGGAGTAGGCCTTGGAGACGCCGTTCAGCACCAGGGTCCGGGGGGCGAGCTCCGGGCAGACGTTGAGGATGTTGAGGAAGGGGCTGGAGTCCCAGCGGATGTGCTCGTACATGTCGTCGGTGGCGACGAGGGCCCGCGGGAAGTCCCGCAGCACCGCCCCCAGGGCCCGGAGCTCCTCGGCCGTGTAGGCCATGCCGGTGGGGTTCGAGGGGCTGTTGATGACCACCAGCTTGGTCTTGTCGTTGAGGGCCGCCTTGAGCTGGGCCGGGTTGATCTTGAAGCGCTGATCTGCGCCGGCGTGGACCAGCACCGGGGCGCCGCCGGCGAGCAGGACCATATCCGGGTAGGAGACCCAGTAGGGGGCGGGGATCACCACCTCGTCGCCCGGGTCGATCACGGCCTGGGCCAGGTTGAAGAAGCTCTGCTTGCCCCCGCAGGAGACCAGGATCTGATCGGGTGTGAAGTCGAAGGCGTTCTCGCGCTTGAATTTGGCGACCACCGCGGCCTTCAGGCTCGGCATGCCGTCCACGGCCGTGTACTTGGTGAAGCCCTGGTGGATGGCCTCGATGGCCGCGGCCTTGATGTGGTCGGGGGTGTCGAAGTCCGGCTCGCCGGCACCGAGACCGATGACGTCCTTCCCCGCGGCCTTGAGGGCTTTGGCCCGGGCATCGACGGCGAGGGTGGCGGAGGGCTTGACGGCCTGGACGCGGGCGGAGAGCTTGATAGCCATGTGGATCGGTCTCGATGCGACTGGATTGGTGGATCTGGGCCTTCCGCCCTCGCCGCGGGATGGCCCCGTAGGTCGGGCTTCAGTCCGACTGGGACCTCGCCGCCGCCCCCGACCGTCGCAGTCGGGCTGAAGCCCGACCTACAGGGGATCTGGGGCGGCATGGGACTAGCATAGGCCCTGGATTTGTGCGCGAAGGCTCCCAATACTAGCCGATCGCCGCCGACCCGGCATCCATCCCCAATGGGGCCTCGGCCTCCGGAAGGGCCGCCGTCCCCCGCCCGAGATCCACCCATGACCAAGGCCCTCGAGCTGGTTGCACCCTTCGCCCCCGCCGGCGATCAGCCGGAGGCCATCGCGCGCCTGGTGGAGGGGCTCAGGGACGGGGAGGCGGCCATGACCCTGCTCGGGGTCACGGGCTCCGGCAAGACCTTCACCATCGCCAATGTGATCGCGGCGGTCCAGCGGCCGGCCCTGATCCTTGCCCCCAACAAGACCCTGGCCGCCCAGCTCTACGGCGAGATGCGGGAGTTCTTTCCCCGCAACGCGGTGGAGTACTTCGTCTCCTACTACGACTACTACCAGCCGGAGGCCTATGTCCCGGCCACCGACACCTACATCGAAAAGGACGCCTCCATCAACGAGCACATCGAGCAGATGCGGCTCTCGGCCACCAAGGCCCTGCTTGAGCGGCCGGACGTCATCATCGTGGCGACCGTCTCCAGCATTTACGGACTCGGCGACCCCGACGCCTATCTCAAGATGGTCCTGCACCTCAATAGGGGGGACCTGATCGACCAGCGGGCCATCCTGCGGCGCCTGGCGGACCTGCAGTACCGGCGCAACGAGATCGAGCTCGCCCGCGGCACCTACCGGGTGCGCGGCGACGTGATCGACATCTACCCGGCGGAGTCCGACGACGAGGCGGTGCGCGTGGAGCTCTTCGACGACGAGATCGAGGGCCTTGCGGTCTTCGATCCGCTGACCGGCGAGGTCCTGCGCAAGGTCCCCCGCTACACCGTCTTCCCCAAGACCCACTACGCGACACCCCGGGAGACGGTGCTGAACGCGGTGGAGCAGATCAAGGTGGAGCTCAAGGACCGCCTCACCTGGCTGCGAGACAATGACAAGCTGGTGGAGGCCCAGCGTCTGGAGCAGCGCACCCTCTTCGACCTGGAGATGATGGTGGAGGTGGGCTACTGCTCCGGCATCGAGAACTATTCCCGCTACCTCTCCGGGCGGAACGCGGGCGAACCGCCCCCCACCCTCTACGATTACCTGCCCGCGGACGCCCTCCTGGTGATCGACGAGAGCCATGTGACGGTGCCCCAGCTCGGGGGCATGTACCGCGGCGATCGCTCGCGCAAGGAGAACCTGGTGGAGTACGGTTTCCGCCTGCCCTCGGCCCTGGACAACCGGCCCCTGCGCTTCGAGGAGTTCCAGGCGCGCCAACCCCAGACCATCTACGTCTCCGCCACCCCCCGCGACTACGAGATCCGCCACTCCGGCGCCATCGTCGAGCAAGTGGTGCGGCCCACCGGCCTGGTG
>JBLMWY010000447.1:0-23211 GCA_050257475.1 Bdellovibrio bacteriovorus | reverse complement strand
CACCCAGCCACGGGACCTCAGAGACTGAGCTTCCCGCGGCCCTGAACCTGATCGAGGCCCACGAGCCGGTCGTGGCGACCACCCCGCCGCGCCCCCAGGTCCGGACGATCCCCGAGGCCCTGTTCGCGCCCGCCGAGGCCCAGGCGAGCCCGCCGCCCCCGCCCGCGGCGAGTGTCCTGACCCTCTCGGACCTCATGAAGGGCCAGCGTCCGGTGCCCAAGGAGGCGCCCCGGGTGAAGTCCCAGCGCCGCGTGCCCGAAAGCCAGATGCCCTTCCCCCAGTTCGCCGCCGTGGGTGGGCGCCCGCCGCTGGAGCTGCTGGACGCGCCGCGTAAGAGCGGTCGAGGCTACTCGGCGCAGCAAATCGAGGAGCTGTCGCGGCTGGTGGAGGTGAAGCTCAAGGACTTCGGCGTCCAGGCCCAGGTGGTCGCGGCCTATCCCGGCCCCGTGGTCACCCTCTTCGAGCTGCAGCTCGCCCCCGGCATCAAGTCGAGCAAGATCCTGGGGCTCTCCAAGGACCTGGCCCGGGCCCTGTCGAAGGTGAGCGTACGGGTGGTGGAGGTGATCCCCGGCAAATCGGTCATTGGCATCGAGATCCCTAACGAAGAGCGGGAGACAGTCTTCTTAAGCGAGATCCTGGGCTCCGAGGCCTACAAGGAGGCCAAATCGCCCCTGACCCTAGCGCTGGGCACCAACATATCGGGCCTGCCGGTGGTGGCGGACCTCGCCCGCATGCCCCATACCCTGATCGCCGGCACCACCGGCTCGGGAAAATCCGTGGCCATCAACGCCATGGTGTTGAGCCTGGTCTACAAGTCCGGCCCCGAGGACGTGCGCCTCATCATGGTTGACCCCAAGATGCTAGAGCTCTCGGTCTACGAGGGCATCCCTCACCTGCTCACGCCCGTAGTCACGGACATGAAGGAGGCGGCCAATGCCCTGCGCTGGTGCGTCGGCGAGATGGAGCGCCGCTACCGGCTGATGGCGGCGCTCGGGGTACGCAACATCGGCGGCTACAACCGCAAGGTCGCCGACGCCATCGCGGCCGGCGAGCCCCTGCGCGATCCCCTGATGTCCTTGGAGTTTGCGGCCGAGGAGGGTTACGAGGTGCCGGAGCTCAAGCACCTGCCCTACATCGTGGTCATTATCGATGAGCTCGCCGACATGATGATGGTGGTGGGCAAGAAGGTGGAGGAGCTGATCGCCCGCCTGGCCCAGAAGGCCCGGGCCTCGGGCATCCATCTCATGCTCGCCACCCAGCGACCCTCGGTGGACGTGCTGACCGGCCTCATCAAGGCCAACATCCCGACCCGCATGTCCTTCCAGGTGAGCTCCCGGATCGACTCCCGGACCATCCTCGACCAGATGGGCGCGGAGCAGCTCCTCGGCCACGGCGACATGCTCTATCTGCCACCCGGCGGCAGCATCCCCCAACGGGTGCACGGGGCCTTCGTGGACGACCACGAGGTGCACCACGTGGCGGAGTTCCTCAAGGCCCAGGGGGAGCCGGACTATATCGAGGACGTGCTGCGCGAGCCCCTCGATAGCCTGCCGGGGATCGACCCGGAGCCACGGGGCGACACCGAGGACACGGATCCCCTGTTCGACGAGGCGGTCCAAATCGTGGTGGAAAGCCGGCGCGCCTCCATATCAGGGGTACAGCGCCGACTCAAGATCGGCTACAACAGGGCCGCGCGCATGATCGAGGAGATGGAGCGCATCGGCATCGTCGGCCCCGCGGAGACCAACGGGAACCGCGAGGTGCTTGCCCCCCCACCCGTCGAGGACTGAACCCCAATGCCCCTGTCGTACTTCACCGCCGCGTCCCGACGCGGCTCCGTCACCTTCGCCTCTATCTTCCTGGCACTGGCCTTCCTTATCCCGGCGGCCCTGAGCGCGGCCGATGGCAAGCAACGCCTGGACGACTACCTCCAGGGGCTTTCCAGCCTCAAGTCCAGCTTCAAGCAGGTCACCTTCAATGCCGACCGCACCCAGATGCTGGAGGCGACCGGGACCTTCTACCTGCAGCGACCGGGGCGCTTCCGCTGGGAGTACGACGCCCCCAATCGCCAGGTGATCGTCGCCGACGGCAAGCGTGTCTATCTCCACGACCTGGAGCTCGCCCAGGTCTCTCATCAGAGCCAGGCCAAGGCTTTGCGGGGCACCCCGGCCCTTCTGCTCGCGGACGGAGGGCCCATCGAGCAGCACTTCACGGCCAAGCCCATCGCGAGCCAGGACGGTCGCGACTGGGTAGAGCTGCTTCCGAAGGCCACCGACACCGACGTGGTGCGCATCGAGCTGGGCTTCGGTGACAAGGAGCTCGAAAGCCTGATTATGGAGGACAGCTTCGGGCAAATGACCCGGCTCAACTTCAGCGCCACCCAGCGCAACCCCCAGCTCGACCCGGGCCTGTTCAAGGTGGATCAGAAGGCGGTCGACGACTTCCTCTCCTTCGACTAGCCAGAGCTTTCCCGTCTCTCGGGTCTGGCCGCCTCGCGCCCGCCGCCCAGGATAGGACTCGCCCTCCAGAGCCGAACATGGACATCCCCACCCAGGGCGCCCCCCTGGCCGATCGCATGCGCCCCGCCCGGCTGGAGGAGTTCTTCGGTCAGGGGCACCTGCTTGAACCCGGCAAGCCCCTGCGTCAGGCCATCGACACCGGCCGCCTGCACTCCATGATCTTCTGGGGCCCACCGGGCACCGGCAAGACCACCTTGGCAAGGCTTGTGTCTGCCCGTTCCGGCGCCCTGTTTCTCAGCCTCTCGGCCGTGCTCGCCGGCGTCAAGGACATCCGCGAGGCGGTCGCGGAGGCCCGCCGCCTGCGCCAGATGGAGGGGCGCGCCACCGTCCTGTTCATCGACGAGGTCCACCGCTTCAACAAGGCCCAGCAGGACGCCTTCCTGCCCCACGTCGAGGACGGCACCCTGACCTTCATCGGGGCGACCACGGAGAATCCGTCCTTCGAGCTCAACAACGCCCTGCTCTCCCGGGCCCGGGTCTATGTCCTGAAGGCACTGGAGGCGGATGAGATCCGCGCCGTCCTAAGACGCGCCCTGGAGGACCCCGCACGCGGGCTGGGCGCCCGACCACTGAGCCTGTCGCAGGAGGCGGAGGGGCTGCTCGCCGCCTCGGCCGACGGGGACGCCCGACGCGCGCTCAACCTCCTGGAGCTGGCCGCCGCCCTGACACCGGGCGATGAGATTGGCGCCGCAACCGTGGCGGAGGTGGTGTCCGGTCACCTGCGTCGCTTCGACAAGGGCGGGGACCTCTTCCACGACCAGATCTCGGCCTTGCACAAGTCAGTCCGCGGCTCCAACCCCGACGCCGCCCTCTATTGGCTGGCACGCATGATCGACGGCGGCTGCGACCCCCTCTACATCGCCCGTCGCCTGGTGCGCATGGCCTGCGAGGACATCGGCAACGCCGACCCCCGGGCCCTAGAGCTCGCCATCAACGCCTGGGATGCCCAGGAGCGTCTGGGCTCACCGGAGGGCGAGCTGGCGCTGGCCCAGGCCGCCGTCTATCTCGCCTGCGCCGCCAAGAGTAACGCCGTCTATCTGGCCTGGAACGCGGCCCTGGCGGAGGCCCGCGCCTCCGGCACCCTGGAGGTCCCGGCGCATCTGCGCAACGCCCCCACCCGGCTCATGAAAGAGCTGGGCTACGGCCGCGCCTACCGTTACGCCCATGATGAGCCCGAGGCGTACGCGGCCGGGGAGACCTATTTTCCCGAGCAACTCGGGGAACGGCGCTACTACGAGCCCACCGACCGGGGGCTCGAGATCCGTATACGCGAGAAGCTCCAGCGCCTCCGGGAACTGGATCGGGCGGCTCGCCCGCGCCGACTCTGACGGAACCGAATAACGAGTCGCGGGTGGCGGGGATTGGCCAGCCCACCACACACGCGCGGTGACGCAAGGGCGAGCCGCTGACGTGGCTCCAATGCACAACGAGGTAAATGCTGTGCCCATTCGCGTTCATTCGCGGACAAATTCTCCTTTTTTGCTTGGCAACCTCCGGGATGCAGGCGCGCGTTCATCTCTCCGTAACCCGCCGTACATAGAATCGGGCCATCACGCACCCACCAGGAGCCAGCACATGGCCACCATCCTTGTCGTCGATGATGAGCCCGATATCCGCGAGGTGATCCGTTTCGCGCTGGAGAATGCGGATTTCCAGGTCATCGAGGCGGGTCACGCCGACGAGGCCCGGCGCCTGCTCGGTCAGGGAAATCCGGACCTGATCCTGCTCGACTGGATGCTGCCCGGGCGCTCGGGGCTGGAGCTCGCCCAGCAGCTTAAGCAAAGCGCCAGGACCCGTAACGTCCCCATCATCATGGTGAGCGCCCGGGGGGAGGAGGAGGATCGGGTCAAAGGGCTCGACACCGGCGCGGACGATTATATCGCCAAGCCCTTCTCACCCCGGGAGATGGTGGCCAGGGTTAACGCCGTGCTGCGGCGCACCCGACTCGATGACCTGGAGGACTCGATCGAGATCGCCGGTCTGCGCATCGACAACCTCAGTCACCGGGTCAGCGCCGAGGGTCGTCAGGTGGACATCGCACCCACCGAGTATCGTCTGCTTCACTTCTTCATGAGCCACGCCGATCGCGCCTACAGCCGCTCTCAGCTGCTGGACCAGGTCTGGGGGGACCAGGTGTATGTGGAAGAGCGCACCGTGGATGTCCATGTGCGCCGGCTGCGCAAGGCACTGGAGCCCACGGGCCATGACCGGCTGCTGCAGACCGTGCGCGGCGTGGGCTACCGGTTCTCCGATAAGATCTGAGCCGGCGCCAGCGGACCATGCGCAGCCCCCTGCTCTTGGAGCTCAATGCCCTTCTGATCGCCCTCGCGCTGGGGGCCCTGCTGCTGCTCCTGGGCGCCGACCTGGCGTGGGTCTGGCCCCTGGTGCTGGTTCCCTACCTGGGGCGCCATCTGTTCTATCTGTGGCGCATCGCCACCCTGATCCGCCGCCACCACCGCCTGGCTCCTCCTTTCCCGGCCGGGCTCTGGGGCGAGGTGTACCGCAGCATCGCCCAGTACCAGCAACGCGGACGCAAGCGCCGCAAGCGCCAGATTCGGTTTACCCGACGCTTCCGGGAGGCCGCCAATGCGGTGCCTGACGCCCTGGTGATCCTGGACAAGCAGCAGCAGATCGAGTGGGCCAACCCGGCCGCCTTGGAGCTCATGAACATCCGCTGGCCCCAGGACGATGGCCGGAGGATCGCAGACGTCCTGCCCCACCCCGACCTCAGCGCCTTCATCGAGACCGGTGAGTACAGCCGCCCGCTGGAGATCGCCCCGGAGCACAACCGCACCATCATGCTGTCGCTGCGCATCACGCCCTTCGGGGAGCGCAAGCGCCAGCGTCTCCTGGTGGGCCGGGACGTCACCAAGGTCTATCACCTGAACATGATCCGGCGCGATTTCGTGGCCAATGCCTCTCATGAGTTGCGCACCCCCCTGACCGTGATCGCCGGCTTCCTGGAGAGCCTGGCCGATGCTCCGGCCACCCCACCGACCCATCGCCGGCCCTTGTCCCTGATGCAGCACCAGACCGAGCGCATGCGCAACATCATCGAGGATCTGCTCACGCTCTCCCGCCTCGAGATGGACGACGAGGCGCAGGACCAGGCGCCGGTCGACGTGCCTGACGAGGTCGAGCTGATCCTCCATGAGGCCCGCACCCTGAGCGAAGGTCAGCACCGTTTCCAGACCGACATCGATGAGGACCTGTTGCTCCTGGGCAATCCGCTGGAGCTGCGCAGCGCCTTCTCGAACCTGATCCACAACGCGGTACGCCACACCCCCGCAGGCACCAACGTTCGCGTCGGCTGGCGCCGAGACGCCGAGGGCCCCTTGTTCTGGGTAGAGGACGACGGGGAAGGCATCGCGCGGGAGCACCTGCCGCGGCTCACGGAGCGCTTCTACCGGGTGGATCGAGCCCGCTCCCGGGTCTCGGGCGGTACCGGCCTGGGGCTGGCCATCGTCAAGCATGTGCTCAACCGCCACGGCGCACGCCTCCTGATCGCGAGCGAGCTCGGCCGTGGCTCACGCTTCACCTGCCGCTTCCCCGCGGAACGAGGCATCCGCCGCAGGCAAACAGTGGCCTCCGCCGTTTAGCCGGGGCGGCCCCCTTGGCTTAGGGACCGCCAACACGGCGGCGGTTTCCCGCTCTGGGCACGGAGGATTTGAGCAAACCGGACGGGCGCGCCGACCACCGTCGCGTACGCGTTAGTCCTTCGCCTCTCGGTTGGATGGGGCGCGGGTCTTAAGGAGCCAACCCCGGCTGCCCTCCATGGGACCCGAGGGCCGCTTGCGATGGTCTCCTCACCACCTCTTAGTACCAGAGACCCCCGAGATGCCAGCGCGGGGAGCGGGGAATCCCTCGAGGCAGAGCCCCCAGTCCCGGCCGCCCCAGCCCGTCCCCCGGCATGACCCGGGGCGATGCAGGCACCAGATCCAGCAACCGGGCGATACGCTCCTCGGTGGGCGGGTGGGTCCGCAGCAGGGAGGGGTCCGGCAAGCCCCGACCTGGGAGCATCATCTGCTCCCAGAAGCGGCCCTGATGGCGTTCGAGCTTGTCCAGGGCCAGGGCGAGACCCGCGGGATCCCCCGACAGCTCCGCGGCGCTGCGATCCGCCTCGAGCTCCCGATTCCGGGACAGGGCAAGCTGGACAAGGGCACTGAGCGTAGGGCCCGCCAGCAGGACCAGAATGGCCCCCATGGGCAGCGCCTCCTCGCCGAGGAGCAGCAGGGGAATATTCGCCACCAGCAGGACCTGCCCCAGCAACCCCAGGAGTCCAGTAATTCGGCTCACGGTGTCCGCGAAGCTCATTACCAGAATGTCGCCGTTGGCCACATGGCTAACCTCGTGGGCCAGCACCCCAGTGAGCTCCCGGAGGTCGAGCCGCCGCAGCAGCCCGTCAGAGAGGACGACGGCGGCATCCTCCGGCCGCCCGGTGGCAAAGGCGTTCATGACTCGGGTGGGTATGTAGTAAAGGCGCGGCATCCGAGGCAGTCCCGCCCGCTCGGCCAGCTCCTTCAGGATGACGTAGAGCTGGGGCAGCTCCCGAGGCGTGAGGGCCCGGGCCCCGTACAGGCCGAGCACCAACCGCGGCGACGCGACCGGATTGGCGAGGTACAGCAGAAGCACGCCAATCAGGGTCCCCGACACGAAGGCAGGCCCGCCGATCACCCAGGCGATGTACCCGAGCAGCAAGGCCAGCAGCGCCAGCAGCCCCAACTGCTGAAGCGCGTTGCGCCGTTTGTGCCTCTGGAGACGCTCGCGATCCACCTTTCGGATTTGGGGTCTGTTGGTGCGTCCCGGAACCTCGCCGGCCGCGGAAAGCATCGGCAGCCAACCGCCCCCGGCAAGCACCTGCGCCGAAAGCCGAGACCCGTGCGCGCAGCCGGACCCGGGCCCTCGACCTTAGAAGGGCTCTTCCACCCGGATGGCCGCAAACCCGAGCTCCCGTGCCACCTCGGTGGCCCGGTCCAGGGTATGAAAGACCTTGGGGGCGCCGATTGGGGTGGTATAGGGGATCGTCTCCCCGTCGCCACCCACCAGCAACAGCACCCAACCGTCGGACACCTCCGCCGGGGTGACGATGGCCTCCTGGAGATCCCCAGAATGCACCGCCGCCATGACCTGATCGTGCTCCATGACGTAGACCCTCAGCTCAAACGTTCGGATACCGGACGCCGTCCCGGCGCTCACCGCCTCCGAGCCGAAACCCGACCCCCTCCGTCAGCTCCGTGATGTCCCGAGCGATCGGGACCTCGGGGATCGGGGACACCTCATGCGCAATGTTAGCCTCCCCCGATGCCCATGGCGCAGGCCCCAACAGCGGGCGAATAGGCCACGAGAGTCCGGCTCGGGCCTCCGTGCACGGGGCCGCGTCACCGCTCGTCAGCCAGGACCAGCCGGTTGTGATAAAGGTCGCTGACCAATCTGAGATTGTTCTCCAATACTGCGACAAAGGCTCGCAGGACCCTGTCGATGCTCGGGGACGGCGAGCCGGCAGGATCAAGCAGAGCGGTCGACCCGGGCACCCGCGGAAGCGGACCGACACCAGGTACCAAAGCCGATCGCTGGCCGCCCATGGGGACCCGCCCTGCTTTGAGCGGCAACGACAAGATCACACTCACAGGGGATCTGACCATGACACCCGATATGACCGTACCGAGCGGGTCGCATCCGGACCGGCGCACCCAGCCCCGGGTGGATGCCAAGATCCAGGTTCGGCTGGCCCCCGACACGGGCGCTGGGTCGCTAGCCGCGCAGAATCTGGACCTCTCCTGGGGCGGCGCCAGCCTGCTGCTTCCAGATACGCGGCTTCAGGTAGGTGAGTCCATCAAGCTGGAGTTTCCTTGGACGCCGGGGCGCTCCTTCTACGCCCGCGCCGAGGTGATCCGGAGCCAGGAGGCCCAAGATGGGTTTGTGGCCGGGGTACGCTTCTCCAAGATGTTGGTTCGCCACGAGACGCGGCTGGAGCGCCTGCTCGCCCTGCTCATCGACCCGAGCCGGCGGCGGCCTGAGGTGGAGCTCGCGCTGTCGCCCCAGATCGATCTCGACTTCATGGACGTGGACGGCATCGCCACCGCGCTCGAGGAGATCCGTTGCGGGCGCTATAAAGTCACCTCCTTCCGACCCTATGAGGCGAACCAGAGCCTGATGCTGGTGCTGATCTGGCAGGGCCGCCTGCCGCTCCTGCGGCTGCGGGCCCGGGTGAAGGAGCTGCGCAGTATCCAGCTCAAGGGCAACCATCCGAACGCCTCGGCATCGGCCCAGGCCCTGGCCCCGACCCTGTACCTCATGGACCTGGCCTTCGAGCACCCCTTAGGCGACCTCCAGCGGACCATCGATCCCTTGACCGATCGGCTGACCGAGCGCGGTTATCTGCTCCAGACGGCGGCCTGAGCCTCACAGTCCGCACGCTCGTCCAAGGCCGCGCCCAGGCCCTCCGAGGGCCGGCCTCGCCATCGTCGGCCCGGGGCGGGGTCGGCCGCGGGTCCCACCCCGCCTGGCCGATCAGCCCTCCATTCCACGCCGATCCAGCACCCGCTTCGCCTTGCCGGCGAAGCGCTCGATGTTGCGGGGCTCCACCAGCTCCACCTCGGCACGGATATTGGCAATGGCCTGGATCTCCCGGGCGATGCGCTCGCGTAGCGCCTGCATGCGATCCATGCGGTCGGAGAAGGACTCGGGTCCGACCTCGACTTTGACCGTCACCCGGTCCAGGGTCCCTGGGCGGTCCACCTCGATCAGGTAGTGGGGGGTGGTCCCTTCGACGCGCAGCAGGGCCTCCTCGATCTGGGAGGGGAAGACGTTGACCCCGCGGATGATCAGCATGTCGTCGCTGCGCCCGGCCACGCGGCCCATCCGGGCCGTGGTGCGCCCGCAGGGACAGGGGTCCCGATAGACCCGGGCGATGTCCCGGGTGCGGTAGCGCAGGATGGGCATCGCCTCGCGGGTGAGCGTGGTGATGACGAGCTCCCCGGGCTCCCCCTCCGGTACGGGCCTCAGGGTCTCGGGGTCGACGCACTCCACCAGGAAGTGGTCCTCCTGCAGGTGCATCCCGGTGCGGGCCGCGCACTCGCCGCTCACCCCCGGGCCTATGACCTCCGAGAGGCCGTAGTTGTTGAAGGCGCGGATGTCGAGCTGGTCCTCGATGGCGGCGCGCATGGCCTCGGTCCAGGGCTCGCCGCCGAAGTGACCGTAGCGCAGGGGCAGGGCCCTCGGGTCCATCCCCAGCTCCCGGGCAGCGTCGGCGATGGTGAGCGCGTAGCTCGGGGTGCAGACCAGGACCTCCGGGGCCAGGTCCTGGAGGCAATCGATCTGGCGCCGGGTGTTGCCCGAGGCGACCGGGATGACGGCGGCCCCGACCCGCTCGACCCCATAGTGGAGCCCGAACCCGCCGGTGAAGAGTCCATAGCCGAAGGCGATCTGCACCGTGTGCTCGGGCCGGAGGCCCCCCGCCACCAGGAAGCGGGCGCACAGCTCGGCCCAGGTGTCGAGGTCGGCTGCGGTATAGGCGACGAAGGTCGGCTTGCCGGTCGTCCCCGAGGAGCCGTGGATGCGCGCCAGCTCCCGGCGAGGCACCGCCAGGAGACCCAGGGGGTGGTGGCGGCGCAGGTCGTCCTTGGTGGTGAAAGGGAGGCGCCGGACGTCCTCCAGGGTGCGGATGCTGCGCGGGCCGATGTCATGCAGGCGCAGGGAGTCGCGGTAGAAGGGGACCCGGGCGACCCGCTCCACCAGGTCGCGCAGGCGCTGGAGCTGCAGCGCTTCCAGCTCGGCGCGCGGCAGGGTCTCGGCCAGGTCCCGGATGCTGGTGTCGGAGTGCTGCAGGCCGGTGTTGGACCCAAGGCTGGACATAATGGCGCTCGCTCGTTCCCGGGCCGATGGGCCGCGCGGCCCTGGCCGTCAGGGTACCTGGCTGAACAGCTCCTCGCTGTCGACCACGTGCAGCCCCGCCCCCTGCAGCACCTCCACGGCGCGGTCGGGGTCCTCGAAGCGGAAGATCAGGATGGCCTTGTCCGCCCGCCGCAGCGAGAAGGCATACATATACTCGATGTTGAGCCCGGCCCCTTCGATAACCTTGAGGACCGCCGCCAGGCCACCAGGGCGGTCGAGGACATCAACGGCCACCACCTCGGTCAGGTTCACCACCCAGCCGGCCTGCTCCAGGATGCGGCGGGCCTGCTCCCATTCCCGCACGATCAGGCGCAGGATGCCGAACTGCTCGGTGTCGGCCAGGGACAGGGTGAGGATGTTGATGCCCTGGGCGGCGATGGCCTCCAGCGGGGCACCGAGGCGCCCGGGGCGGTTCTCCAGGAACAGGGACAGTTGCTGCAGCTTCATGGTCGGGACTCCCCGGTGAGTAAGGCGGATCAGGGGTTGCGCCGGTCGATGACCCGCTTGGCCTTGCCCTCGCTGCGCTGGAGGCTGCGGGGCTCCACCAGGCGCAGATCGACCCGGATGCCGCAGATATGCTCGATGGCGTGGGCCAGACGGGCCCGCACATCCTCCAGGGCGCGCACCTTGTCGCTGAAGACCTCCGCGGTCACCTCCACCTCCACCGCCATCTGATCCAGGCCGTGCTCGCGGCTGAGGATGATCTGGTAGTGCGGCAGGGTGCCCTCGACCTGGAGCAGGGCGGCCTCGATCTGGGACGGGAAGACGTTGACCCCGCGGATGATCATCATGTCGTCGCTGCGCCGGCCGATGCGCCGGATACGCCGCAGGGTCCGGCCGCAGGGGCAGGGCTCCGGGACGATGTGGGTGATGTCCCGGGTCCGGTAGCGGATCATGGGCATCGCCTTCTTGCTCAGCGTCGTCAGCACCAGCTCCCCCTCCTCGCCGTCCGGCAGGACCTCGCCGGACTCGGGGTCGATGATCTCGGGGTAGAAGTGGTCCTCGAAGACGTGCAACCCGTCCTGGGCGGGGCACTCGCTCGCCACCCCCGGACCTATGATCTCGGAGAGCCCGTAGATATCGAAGGCCTTGATCCCAGCACCGGCCTCGATATGGGCGCGCATGCCGTCGGACCAGGGCTCGGCCCCGAAGACACCGATCCGCAGCGGCAGGTCCCGCAGGTCGACCCCGAGTTCCTGGGCCCGTTCGATCAGGTGGACGAAATAGGACGGGGTGCAGCAGAGGGCGGAAACGCCGAAGTCCTTCAGGACCATGATCTGGCGGTCCGTGTTGCCCCCGGAGACCGGGATGACGGTGGCCCCCAGGGCCTCGGCCCCGTAGTGGGCCCCCAGGCCCCCGGTGAAGAGCCCGTAGCCGAAGGCGTTCTGCAGGGTGTCGCCGCGGTGCAGGCCGCAGGCCGCCAAGGTGCGGGCCATGACCTCGGACCAGACATCCAGGTCCTCCCGCGTGTAGGCGACGACGATGGGCTTGCCTGTGGTCCCAGAGGAGGCATGCAGGCGCACCACGTCCCCCATGGGGCTGGCGAAGAGCCCGAAGGGATAGGTGTCGCGCAGGTCGGTCTTGATGGTGAAGGGGAGCCGGGCGATGTCCGCCAGGCCGCGGATCCCGTCGGGGCTTAGCCCGCGCTTCTCCAGGCGCTGCCGGAACAGGGGGACGTGCTGGTAGGCGCGGGCGACCACGGCGCGCAGGCGCCTGAGCTGGACCTCCTTGAGCCGCGCCTCGGGGAGGAAGTCGGGGGCACTGACCGGGTGGAAGCCTCCAGCGGCGTCGTTCCAGAGCTCGCTCTGCATGGATCTTGGCCCTCTCTCGTGGGTCGTTCTACTTTGCCTTTGCCCCGCCCCAGCCCGGGGGTCTGGGGCAGGGGCCCAAAACTATGGGGTACCGGACCCCGCCGCGGCCCGCCCCAGGGCGAAGGCCTGTTCGTTGACCTTGTGTAGCTTGGGGGCCAGGTTGGCATGGATGGCGGCCAGCCAGTGCTCCCGGGGGATCGGAAGGTACCCGGACAGGGCACCCAGCAGGGCCAGGTTCAGGCTCTTCTTGTTCTTGAGCGCCCCCGGGGCGATCAGGTCTGGCGCGATCAGGACCCCGCCGGGGCGCAGCACCGGGCGGTTGACCTCGATCTGGGTCTCCTCCAGCACCACCAGGCAGTCCGCCTCCCCCGCGGGGACCATGGGGCTCCAGACCTGGCCGCCGAAGCGCACGTCGCTGCTCACCGAGCCGCCGCGCTGGCTCATGCCGTGCAGCTCGCTCTTTTTGACGTCGAAGCCGGCGCGGAAGGAGGCCTCCGCCAGGATGTCCGAGGCCTTCAGCACCCCCTGACCGCCGAGTCCGGCGATGACCACGCTCGTGACCTTGCCCATGGTCGCGGCCCTCAATCGTCCACCACGGATGCCGGGCAGGCGTGGTGCCGCTCGGCGGCGGCCTTCTCGTAGAAGCGGATCTTGGGCGCGGCCAGGACGCAGGGTTGGCGGGCCACCACCAGGGCGGTCTCGCTGCCCGCGAGCAGCTCCCGGAGCAGGCCTTCCAGGGTCCCGTCGTCATCCCCGAAGTTGACCACGTGCACCCGCTGCACCCCCATGGCCCGGGCCAGGTCCTCGAACCGGATCTTGCCGGTGGGGTCGTGGCTCAGGGTACGGCCGGTCCCCGGGTGCTCCTGCTGGCCGGTCATGGCGGTGGTGCCGTTGTCCAGGATCAGGACCACATGGCCGGTGGCGGGCGGGTTGTAGACCATCTCCGCCAGCCCGGTGATCCCCGAGTGGACGAAGGTCGAGTCGCCGATGACGCTCACCACCCGGCGGGCCTCGCTCTCCGGCAGCACGTGGCGCAGCCCCAGCCCGACCCCGATGCTGGCCCCCATGCACACGCAGGTGTCCATGGCCGAGAAGGGCGGAAGCACCCCCAGGGTGTAGCAGCCGATGTCCCCGGCGACGATGCAGCCCAGGTCCCTCAGGACCTCGAAGACCCCGCGGTGGGAGCACCCCTGGCACAGCTCCGGGGGCTTGCCCTTGGGCGGGACCGGCTCCGGGGTCTGGTCACGGCTGAGGATGCGCCGCACCCGCGGGACCGTCAGCTCGCCGAAGCGGTACGGCTCGGGCTTGCCCTCGGCGGGGATGCCAGCGGCCAGCAGCGACTGGTGCAGGACCGGGTCGCCCTCCTCGATCACCACCAGGCGCTCGCAGCCGGCCGCGAAGCGACGGATGGCCTCCAGGGGCAGAGGATAGGTGAGGCCGATGGTCAGCATCCGGGCTTGCGGTGCCGCCTCGCGGGCATGGACGGCCGCGACACCGGTGGCGACGATCCCCAGCGCCGAGTCACCGGCGAATTCCCGGGTGGGCCCCTCCGCCTCGTTCCAAGCGGCGATCTCCGCGAGCTTCTGGCGCAGCCGGTGATGGGCCGACTTGGCATAGGCCGGGATCATGACCCGGGCGGGGATGTCGCGGCGGAAGCTGGGCTCGGGTCGAGCGGCCAGGGGCGCCTGAGGCCGGACCAGGGTCTTGGAGTGGCACACCCGGGTGGTAAGGCGCAGGATCACCGGGATGCGCCAGCGCTCCGAGACCTCGAAGGCCAGCCGGGTGAAGTCGTAGGCCTGCTGCGAGTCCATGGGCTCCAGCATGGGCAGGGCAGCGGCGCGGGCATAGTGGCGGTTGTCCTGCTCGTTCTGGCTGGAGGCCATCCCGGGGTCGTCGGCGGAGACCACCACCAGGCCCCCGTCCACGTCCGTGTACGCGGCGGTGAAGAGGGGGTCCGCCGCCACGTTGAGCCCGACGTGCTTCATGGTCACCAGGGCCCGCGCACCGGCGAAGGCGGCGCCGATGCCCACCTCCAGCGCCACCTTCTCGTTGGGTGACCATTGGGCACGCCCGCCGAGCCGGTCGAAGGCCTCCAGGATCTCGGTGGACGGCGTCCCCGGGTAGCCGGTGCCGAGGCGCACCCCGGCATGCAGGGCGGCCAGGGCCACTGCCTCGTCGCCGCTCAAAAGCTGCGTATGCTGGTTCATCCGTCGGTTCGCTCGTCACCGTCCGATCGCTTGCGCGCCATTATCCGCCCCGATGCTGCGCCGCAGCAAGGGCGGGCCGCTGGGGCCGGGGAGCATCCCGCGGCAGACACCGGGCCGCACGGCGCCCCTGGCCAGCCCACACCTAATAGGCCAGCACCAGCTCCGCCCGGAGGAAATAGGAGGCGTCCTGGCGGCTCTCCGCATAGAAGTCCCCCGGGGCCAGGTATTCGGCCACCAGATGCCCGGAGACGTGCTTGCTGAGCTTGGCCTTGGCCCAGGCGGTGAACAGGTGCCCGCGGAAGGTCCCGTCCTGGCTGATATTTGCCAACTGACTCGGCGTGCGCACGCTCTCCTGGTTGGCCCAGAGGGCGTGATAGTCGAGCAGGACCTCGGTGGTCGGATGAACCTTGGCCGCCCAGCCCAGATTCAGGCGCAGCAGGTTGGTCGCCTGGCCGACCCGGCTGTCCAGGGGCCACTGGTAGATGTAGAGCTCGCTCCACTGGGGCCAGCGCCCCCACAGGGGGTCGAAGGCCTCGTTGGTCGCGGTGTCCGGGTCGTCGCCGGAGAGGTACTCCAGATCCAGGTGCAGGCGGTTGGCCAGGGGGTCGTTGAAGGCGTAGCCCAGGCGGGCGTTGAGGCCGAAGGCGGAGATGTCCTGCCTGGGGGCGCCGGGGTAGGGGCTGTTGTCGCCCCACTCCGCCGCTGCCTCGGCCCTGAGACCCCAATTGGCCCCGAGCTTGGAATCGATGCGCGCCCCCAGGGCATAGACCTCACCATCGTCCGCCGGGGAGGGGAAGGGGGCGCCGTTGTTGACGCGGAGGCTCCCCGGGGTGTCGTTGGGGTCATTGCCCTTGTAGATGAAGTAGCCATCCAGGTCCGTGTCCTTGAGGAGCGACTTGTTGCGGACATAGAGGATGGCACCGGTCTCGAACTGCTCGGTCTGGTCCTCGATGTCGCCGTTCAGCGGCCTGGGGAAACGGTCTGTGTTGGCGTACTGGTCGATATAGATCAGGTCGAGTGTCGTCTTGGCGGACTCGAACCCATAGGTCGCTCGCGCCGCGTCGAGATAGAAGGTCCGGGAGCCGTCGATGGGGGTCCCGTCCATCACCAGCCAGCCGTCGCCGAGACGGATGTCCTGGCGCCCGGCCTTGACCGACAGGGGCGAGTCGGCGATGCGCTTGAGGTCCAGGCTGAGTCCGTCCAGAAGGATCCCGCCGCTGTACCAACGCTCGAATCCGGGCACGGGCCAGGCGCTCTCGGGGGGCAGGGTGTAATGGCGCCCCTCCCAAATCAGGCGGGCATTGGCCGCGACATGCTCGTTGAATGCGTACTGCGCCCAGCCGCGCAGCCGGTAGCGCTGGAAGGCGCGGTTCGCCGTGGGGCTCTCCGCGTTGAGGCCGATGTTCCCGATATAGACCTCGCGCAGGCGCAGATCCGCACCCAGGGCGACGGGGCCGAAGGTCTGCTCGCCGGCGGCGGACCCCGCCCAAGCGGAGGTAAATGCCAGGGTCATGGCCAAGACCGCCACCCCAAAGGATCTAGAGCTCATCGTCCACCTTCTTCTCTTCCAGGGCCCAGGCGCGATCCTCCTGGGTCAGCTCGTCCGGCGCCGCGTTGCGTCGCACCAGGCCATAGACCAGGCTCAAGACGGTCACGGCGATGCAACCCAGAAAGGCCGTCAGGACCAGGGGGTCATCGATGCCGAGCATAGATCGGTCTCCTACGCATTGGGCTTAGTCCGCTCCGGAAAGCAGCGCCGCAGGTGTCCCGCATCCACCGGCCGGGTGACCAGACTCACCAGGACCAGGGTCAGGATGGACAGGGGCAGGGCGATGACGATGGGGTCCACCGTGGGCCAGTTCGGGACATCCGCGAGTAGGCTGGTCTTGCCCCCAGTGACCAGTTGGACCAGGCCGATGGCGCCGGCCTCCTTGGCCTTGACCAGCAGCAGCCAGAACAGCGAGACGGCGAGGCCGACGGCCATGGAGGCCAAGGCCCCGCCGCGGGTCGCCCGCCGCCAGAAGAGCCCCGCCACGTAGGCCGGCAGGAAGCTCGCGGCGCACAACCCGAAGAAGATTGCCGTGAAGCGGGCGATGACATACTCCTGGCGCACCGTGTAGCTGATGCTCACCGCCAGCAGCAGGCCCACCAGGATGGCGACGCGCATGACCAGGACGCTGGGCTCGCGCCCCGCCCTGCCAGTGAGGCGCTCGTATAGGTCACGTCCGGCCGCGGTGCCGATGGTGTGGAACTGGCTCGACATCGTGCTCATGGCCGCGGCCAGCAGGGCCAGGAAGAAGACCAGCCCGAACCAGCGCGGCAGGGCCGCGGCGATGTAAGCGGGAAAGATCTGGTCGGCGTCACCCTTGGCGTAGGCGATCGACGGCGCCCGACCCCGCGCCAGCTCCAGTGGGGCACCCTTCCCGTCCGCGGCGGCCTCCCGGCTCGTCACCCGCATGGGGGTCGTGGCCGGCTGACCGGTCTTGGGATTGATGATCGGCTCCCAGCGGCCTGGGGCGGACTCCCGCATCAGGGCCACCAGGGCATGGCCGCGGGTGGAGTCCAGCTCCTGGATCACCTGCCCCGTGAGCAGGGGCCCGTGTTGGACGAACCAGGCGTTGGACAGGCTGCCGGTGACATAGGGGGTCCCGACCAGAAGCAGGATGAAGACCGCCCCCGTGGGCACGGCCCGGTCCAGCTCTCGGCGGCTTCGCACCGTCATGAAGCGGACCACGAGCTGCGGCTGGGCCAGGACGCCGATGCCAACCCCCAGGATAATGGCCGTCACCACCGTCCACCACAGGTCATAGCCGGTCGCGCCCCAGCCGAAGGCCGGCATGGCCGTCCAGCCACGGTGACCCATGGCCTGAAGCGATGGCGGGACCAGATCGGCCATGTCGGTGAGGGACCTGTGGGCCTCACCCACCCCGCCCAGGGTGCTGTAGGTGAACCACAGCAGATAGACCATGGCCAGGATCATGACGAATCCCTGGAAGGTATCGGTGTACATCACCGCCTTGAGCCCGCCCGGGATCACATAGGCCGCCGTGACCAGGGCAAAGATCAGCAGGGCCACCTCGAAGTCCACCCCGAACTGGGTGGCGGCGAAGACGGCCCCGCCGGTCATGACCGCCGCCGAGTACAGGGGCATGAAGAGGAAGATCAGCCCGCCGGCGAAGACTTGAACCCCCTTGCTCTGGTAGCGGGCGCCGAGCAGCTCGGGGAAGGTGTGGGCACCCAGGCGGTGCCCCAGGCGCCGGGTCGGCTCTCCGAGCAGGGTGAAGGCGAGCAGGATGCCGATGGCGATGTTGACGAAGGTGAGCCACATCAGGCTCATGCCGAAGAGCCCCGCGACGCCCCCGAAGCCGACGATGGCCGCGGTGGAGATGAAGGTGGCCCCATAGGAGACGGCCATCACGATGGGATGGGCGGAGCGTCCTCCGACCAAAAAGTCTGCCGCCGTACGGGTCCCCCGATAGCCGAGCCAGCCCAGATACCCGGTGGTCACGAGGTAGCCAAGGATGACGACAATGTCGACCCAGCCCACCGTTGCCTGCCCGGTCATGCCTCCCCCCATCGACGCCGTCTGTTGCCGCCCCCGGGGAGATGCTGATCAAATGCCGCCCTGGCATTGGATCGGCGCCTCCCTCAGCGCGCCGGCAGAATAACGCCCAGGACGGATGCCGTCATGGATCTGGCGCAAGCAGACTGCAATCCGAGAGGGCTCGCGGAGGCATGGGACGTGGAGAGCTACAAGGTGGTGCGCCCCGAGCACCTCAACCACTTCGGCTATCTGTTCGGCGGCTGCCTACTCAAGTGGGTGGACGAGATCGGCTGGATCGCCGCCAGCCGCGACCACCCCGGCTGCAGCTTCGTCACTGTGGCCATGGACCGGGTTGAGTTCCGGCGGGGGGTGCGCCAGGGGGCCCTGCTGCGCTTCGACGCCCGCGAGAGCGCCCGCGGGACCACCTCGGTGGAATATGCCGTGCAGGTGTTTGCAGACGACCTGGCCACAGGGGCCGAGGAGGCGATCTTCTCCACCCACATCCGCTTCGTCTGCCTCGACGCGGGCGGGCGGAAGACCCCCATCCCCTGAACGGCAATCTCAGCCGGCCGGGACGCTAGCGCCCGGGGACTGCCCTTGCGGATCGGGCAAACACACGGCTTGGCCGATTGGACCTAACCCGTCAGGGCCGCGAAGACCGCCGGCAGGCGCTCGGGGAGCTTCTCCACCTGGTCGACGATGGAATAGTGGTTCTCGCCGAAGATGCGGGCCACGTAGCGGTCGGCGTTGGGGTCGAGCGTCAGGCAATAGGTGTGGATCCCCTGCATGGCGAGGTCCTCCACCGCCTTCTTGGTGTCGTGGCGCAGGTATTGGGGGTCGCGCTCGTCGATGTCGGCGGGCTCCCCGTCGGTGATCACCAGCACCAGGCGCTTGGTGGCGTTCTGCTGGGTCAGGTGCCAGCCGGCGTGGCGCAGGGCCGCGCCCATGCGGGTGGAGAGCCCGCCGCGCATCCCCGCCATCCGTGACTTGGCCTCGTCGTCGTAGGGCTGGGTGAAGTCCTTGAAGCGGTAATACTGGACATCGTGGCGCCCGTCCGAGGCAAAGCCGTGGACGGCGAAGTTGTCGCCGATGGAGTCGATGGCCCAGGCGAGCAGCCCGGTGGACTCCCGGGTGAGGTCCAGGATGGATGGCGCCTCCGCATAACCCGGGTCCCCTTCCTTGACACCCACCTTCTCGTTGGTGGATTCGGAGAGGTCCATGAGGACCACGATGGAGAGGTCGCGCAGGTGGCGGGAGATGCGGATGTTGATCCGCGGGTCCGGCATCACCCCGCGGCGGATGTCGATCATGGCCCGCACGGCGGCATTCAGATCCAGCTCCTCCCCCTCCTCGTAGCCGCGCCGGCGCACGATCCCCTGGGGCTGCAGGGCATCGATCAGGTGGCGAATCCGGCTCGCTACCGGCTTGTGCTTGGTGAGGATCTCATCCATCCGCTCGGGGTCGCCGCGGCCCTGGCGGCGCTCGATCACGGTCGCCCAATCCGGGCGGAAGAGCTGGGCGTGGTAGTCCCACTCCTGATAGTGGTACGGTTCTGAGACCGGCTCCTTGCCCCATAGTTGGTTGTAGGAGACCCCCTCGTCCTCGTAGGGGAAGAATTCGGTGGCGCAGACCCAGATCTCTTGGGCATCGTCCCCGGCCAGCTCGCAGTCCACCTCGTTGGCCATCTCCATGGCCGAGACGTACTTGCGCACCTGCCGCTGGGAGGCGGGCAGATAGTCGACCCCCTGGGACAGGAAGAGATTCTCGTCGAAGGCCCAGCAGTAGCGGTTGTCGTCCCGGTAAGGGATGGGCCAGCTCTCCAGCACCCGCAGGTTGGGTAGCGCCACCCGCTGGATCACCTGGTTGTAAAAGGTGACCCCCGCCTCCCAACTGATGCGGTTGTCCTCGGCCCGCGCCTCCAGGGCTTGGCGGAAGGCCTCGGCGGTCTCGTTGATCAGATCCAGCTCGTCCCGATAGTCCGGGTCCAGCAGGGCCTGGGCCTGGCGCAGCATGAGGTCCATCATGGGATGGAGCTCGACATAGGGATCGCTCGGGGTGAGCGGCGCGGTGAAGAAGCCGAGCCAGAGCTTGCGCAGGCCCGGGAAGTCGCGGATCGCCAGGCTCTCCACCCGGGCGTCCTCGAACAGCTCGATGAGCTTCATCTGCGCCGGGTTGAGCTGCTCGGCGCTCAAGGGCGCCGTCGTGTAGACCATATGGGCGGCGCAGTGGGCCGCGGTGGCCCGATAGATCTCCAGGCCGGAGATGCCCCGATAGGTATCGAAGGCGTCCGGCAGGTGGATCTGGAAATCCTCCACGAAGGGCTTGAGGCCCAGGCGGGTCTCGTAGTCCCCCGAGGTGGGGCGCATGAAGAAGGCCCGCGCCCACAGGGCCCGAAGATAGAAGTTGAGCTTGCGCTGATTGTCCACGAACAGGGTGCCGCGGCGCTCCTTCTGCAGCACCGCCCGGGAGGACTCGGTCTTGAGGCCGAAATAGGCCATCTGGCCGTCCAGGTCCCGGGCATGGGCCTGGGCCCCCCAGAGGGCCCAACGGCGCAGGCCACCCAGGGTGAGCTTGCCCAAGAGCTCCTCCATGTTCTCCATCATGGGTCTGAGGCCCCGGGGGGCCTTGCCGGCGAGCAGGTGCAGGAGGCTCAGATAGCCCCGCACCACCTCCGCATCCCCCAGGCGGCTGGCGGCGAGCGGCATGTTGCCCATGATCAGGGTAAGCACGGTCCCCGAGGTGTGGGAGGCGAGCTTCATGAGAGCGCTCACCACATCCGGGATCACGTCCTCCCCCACCTCCTTGGCCACCGCCGGGGCCTCCTGGACATAGGTGAGGATCAGATCCTCGCCCCGATTCAGGCTGCACATGGCCTTCATGCCCGTGAGGTAGTGCTCCAGACCCCGGGGCGACATGACCCGGGCGGCCTCGTGATAACTGGATTCCAGGGCCTGCTTGTGGGGGTGCTCTGGCTCGGTCTTGAGACAGGCGACGTATTCGCTGAAGTCGATGGACATGGATTCGAGTAGCGAGTGGCGAGTAACGAGGGCCGAGGAGGTTCAGGCGCCAGACGCAGCGGCGCTGGCTGTCCTTCAGGGATCGAGCTGGTAATCGATGGTCAGACGGTCCGCCGCCAGCGGGCGGAACTCCCGGTCCGCGAAGGCCTGGTGGTCCGGGTGGTCGCGGTAGCTGTCGATCACCGCCGCGTCGGCAAAGCGCACGATCCAGCAATGCCGATAGGGCGCGTCCTCTCGCACGCTGGTGCCGGTGAGGACCTGACGCACGCCCGGGATCTCGGCGAGGACGCGCTGCCCCTCGGCCTTCATGGCGGCGGTCTGCGGCGGCTGCGCGCTTGCGTTATAGATCACCAGGTGCTCCACCTCCCGCCAGGGGCGACAGATCCTTAGGACCTCCTCGGCCCGGCCGGTGCCACCCCAGAGGGCGATGCAGCGCTCCACCTCCGCCTGGATGGCGGCCTGCACCCCTTTGGTGAGATCCGTATAGCCACGCCGGTCCGGCTCCGCCGCGTTGGCCCGGATGGCCGCGCCGGCGGCATCCGCCAGGGCCGTGTAGTAATTGATCTTGGCCACCCCGTTCGCGATCAGACGACGGAACTGGTCGTCACCGAGACCCGTCCCCCCGTGGATCACCAGGGGGATGGCGAGCTGGGCGTTGATGGCGGCGAGACGCTCGAAGTCCAGCCGGGGCTCCCCGCGCATGCGCCCGTGCACGGTGCCGATGGAGACGGCAAGGAAGTCCACCCCGGTCTCCCGCACATAGCGCTCCGCCTCCTCGGGGGCCGTGTAGATGACCTCGCCCGGGTGGCGCTCCGCATCCTCCCCCTCCACACCAGCCACATAACCCAGCTCACCCTCCACGGGTACACCACAGGCGTGGGCCATCTCCACCACGGCGCGGGTGCGGGCGATGTTCTCGCCCAGGGGTTGGGTGGAAGCGTCCACCATGACCCCGTTGAAGCCCTGGCGGATGCCGCGGATCGCGGCCTCCAAGGAGCTTCCGTGGTCCAGGTGGATGGCCACTGGGACCGGGGCACGCTCGGCGGCGAGGCGCACCGCCGGCATCAGAAGCTCCGCATCGAAATAGGCGTAGTGGGACTCGGCCAGGCTCAGGATCACCGGCGCGTTCTGGCGCTCGGCTCCCGCCAGGATGGCCTGGAGGAAATCCAGGCTGACCAGGTCGAAGGCCCCTACCGCGTAGCCGTTCCTATAGGCATGGCCGAGCATGTCGCCCAGGTGCACTAGCATGGTGTCTCTCCTCCCAAATCCGTCCCGCCCCGACCCCGGAGATCAGAAGTAGGTATTGACCGCGGCGTCCAGGGTATCGCGCATGTCCGGGTCGTCGGTGAGGGGCCGCACCAGAGCCATCCGGCACGCGGACGGAGGGTCGATGCCCTTGCCGATGAGCTGGGCGGCATAGACCAGGAGCCGGGTGGACATGCCCTCGTCCAGGCCATGGCCCTTGAGGTTGCGGCTGCGCTGGGCGACCTGAACCAGCTTCTCGGCGGTCTTGGCGTCCACCCCGCCCTCATGGGCGACGATCTCGGTCTCGATCTCGGCGCTCGGATAGTCGAAGTCCAGGGCACCGAAACGCTGCTTGGTGGACTGCTTCAAGTCCTTCATCAGGGACTGATAGCCCGGGTTGTAGGAGATGACGATCTGGAAATCCGGGTGCGCCTGGACCAGCTCTCCCTTCTTCTCGAGGGGCAGGTTGCGCCGGTGGTCGGTCAACGGGTGGATGACCACGGTCGTGTCCTGCCGGGCCTCCACGACCTCGTCCAGATAGCAGATGGCGCCAATGCGGGCGGCCACGGTCAGGGGTCCGTCCTGCCACTTGGTCCCGTTGATGTCGAGCAGGAAGCGGCCCACCAGGTCCGAGGCGGTCATGTCCTCATTGCAGGCCACGGTGATGAGCGGCTTTTCGAGCTTCCAGGCCATGTATTCCACGAAGCGGGACTTTCCGCAGCCCGTGGGGCCCTTGAGCATCACCGGCATGCGGGCCGCGTAGGCGGCCTGGTACATCTCCACCTCGTTCGCCACGGGGCGGTAATAGGGCTCTTTCTCGATCTGATATTGGGTGCGGTCGATATCACTCATGGGTCGGTCCCTTCAGGTGCCCCTGGGGCAGCAGGGTTGTGGGGTCACAAAGCGGCTTGGGCTCAGCAAAGCAAAGGCCCCTGCCCCTCGGACAAGGAGCAGGGGCCCTCATTCATCCCTGAT
>JBLMWY010000446.1:0-4639 GCA_050257475.1 Bdellovibrio bacteriovorus | reverse complement strand
GCGGCTCAGAGCAGCCGTTCGATGGCCGACACCAGCTTGCCGCTCTCGGGGCTGGTGATGCTGGAGTAGTAGTCGACCAGCTTGCCGTCCCGATCGATCAGGTACTTGTAGAAATTCCACTTGGGATAGGCGGCGCCGGCGGCGGCTAGCCGCTCGAACAGCGGCGCGGCGCTGCCCTTCTTCACGCTCACCTTCTCGAACATGGGAAACTCCACCGAGTAGGTTAGGCGGCAGAACTGGGCGATCTCCTGCTCGGTCCCCGGCTCCTGACCCATGAAGTCGTTTGAGGGGAAGCCCAGCACCACCAGGCCCCGGTCCTTGTACTTGCGATACAGGGCCTCGAGGCCCTCATACTGGGGCGTGAAGCCGCACTTACTGGCGGTGTTCACCACCAGGATCACCTTTCCCTTGTAGGCCTCGCAGAGGTTCACGACCTCCTCGCCCGCCAGGCGGCGGACGTTCACATCCAGCAGCTCCGGACAGGCCTCCGTCGCCGCCGTGGCGCCGGTGCTGATCGCGGCCAGGCCGAGTGCGAGCAGGGTCATCTTCATGGGCGATCTCCGTTGTGTGCCGTTAGTTGACCAGGTATTGACCAGGTCGGAGGTAGTGCATGGGCTGGGCGAATACAACCGTCTGGTGTTGAACCGGCATCGGTCCCGGCCATCCTTTGAAACGGGGCCAGGGGGACCAATCTCCCCCCCACGCGGCGGCGGTCGCCGTTCAACGGCCCCGACCCCATGACAACAAACGGTTTGATAGGAACGAGATGAGCGAGTGGGTGAAAGGCACGGTAGTCGGCAAGCACGCCTGGGCGGACGGCCTCTACAGCATGCAGATCGACGCCCCGGTCGGGGACTTCAAGGCGGGGCAGTACACCAAGTTGGCCCTGGACGTGGACGATCAACGCATCGGCCGCCCTTACTCCCTGGTGAACGCCCCCCAGGACCGACCGCTGGAGGTCTATTTCAACGAGGTCCCCGAGGGGCCGCTCACGCCGCGGCTCTCGGACCTCAATCCCGGGGACGCCCTCTGGGTCTCGGCCCAGGCCGGCGGCATCTTCACCCTGGAGTCGGTGGAGCCCGCCCAGACCCTGTGGTTGATCGCCACCGGAACGGCCCTCGGTGTCTATCTGTCGATCCTGCGCACCGCGGACCCCTGGGAGCGGTTCGAGCGGGTAATCCTGGTCCACGGAACCCGAACCGTGCGCGAGCTTGCGTACGGCGAGACGATCGCGGGGATCGCTGAGCACCACGGCGGCCGGTTCAGCTTCGTGCCGGTGGTGAGCCGGGAGGATCACCCCTTGGCCCTGCGCGGGCGCATCACCGACCTGATCACGGCCGGGACGCTGGAGGCGCGGGTCGGGGCCACCATCGCCCACGACAGCAGCCACGTGATGCTGTGCGGCAACTCGGCCATGATCAAGGACGCCAAGTTGATCCTGGAGGAACGGGGGCTGGTGCGCCATCGCCGCAACGTCCCGGGCCAGTACACCACCGAGCAGTATCACTGACCCTGGGCGGGGAGCCAGCCCCTCGGTCTCGGGCTCCTCACGAGGATGGCCACCCTAGCCCCGCTGGCCCAGCTTTCCGACGCGGTGGCCGGCGAGCGCGGGCGGCGGGCCAAGATCGAGCGTTTGGCAGGGCACCTGGGGTCCCTCAGGCCGGAGGAGGCCGGACTCGCGGCCTGCCTGCTCGCCGGCGAGCTCCCCCAGGGCCGGATCGGGGTAGGGCCCGCCCAGATCGCGCAGGCGCTGAGCGCCCCACCTGCCACCCACGCCAACCTGACCCTGGAAGACCTGGAGCGGACCCTGGCCGCCTATGCCGGGATCTCGGGGTCCGGGGCCCGGGCCGGGCGCCAGTCGGCCCTCGCCGGACTCTTCGCCCGCGCCACGCCGCCGGAGCAGGGATTTATGGCCCGACTCCTGCTCGGGGAGCTGCGCCAAGGGGCCACCGCGGGCCTAGTCCTGGAGGCCATCGCCCTCGCCGCTCGGGTGCCCGCGGGGACTGTGCGTCGGGCCCTCATGCTGTGCGGGGATCTGAGCCGGGTCGCCGCCCTGGCCCTGCGTGAGGGTGCGCCAGGGCTCGCGGCCGTTGGTCTCACCCTGTTCCGCCCCATCCAGCCCATGCTGGCCGAGCCCGCCGAGGGGCTGGATCAGGCCCTGGAGCGTCTGCACGCCCCCGTCCTGGAGTACAAGCTGGACGGGGCCCGCATCCAGGTCCACAAACGGGGGACGGAGGTGCGGGTGTTCAGCCGCCAGGGTAACGAGGTGACCGCCGCGGTGCCCGAGATCCCGGAGCTCATCGCCCCCCTGCCCGTGCCCGACCTGGTGCTCGACGGGGAGGTGCTGGCCTTGCGCCCGGACGGGAGGCCCCTGCCCTTCCAGACAACCATGCGCCGCTTCGGCCGCAGGCTGGAGGTGGAGCGGCTGCGGGAGGAGCTGCCCCTCACCCCCTTCTTCTTCGACTGTCTGCAGCAGGGCGGCACCCTGCTGATCGATGCCCCGGCGCGGGAGCGCTTTCTCGCCCTGGCCGAGGCCCTCCCCAGCCGGTGCGTGATCCCGCGCCTCCACCCGCGGAACGCCGATGAGGCCGGCGCCTTCCTGGCCCAGGCCCTGGGCGAGGGACACGAGGGCCTCATGGCCAAGGACCCCGAGAGCCCCTATCAGGCCGGCGGGCGTGGCGCGAGCTGGCTCAAGATCAAGGCCACCCAGACCCTCGACCTGGTGGTGCTGGCCGCCGAGTGGGGCAGCGGGCGGCGCTCCGCCTGGCTCAGCAACCTGCACCTGGGGGCACGCGACGGGGCGGGTGGATTCGTGATGCTGGGCAAGACCTTCAAGGGGCTGACGGACGAGCTGCTCGCCTGGCAGACCGAGCGGCTGCTCGTCCTGGCCTTGGCCCCGGGGGACCCGAGACGGAATCCCCTGGTGCGGGTGCGCCCGGAGCTGGTGGTGGAGATCGCCTTCAACGAGCTCCAGGAGAGCCCCCGTTACCCGGCCGGACTGGCCCTGCGCTTCGCCCGGGTCAAGCGCTACCGGCCGGACAAGTCCCCCGCCGAGGCGGATGACCTCGCGACGGTGCGGGCCCTGTTCGCCCGGCAAGTCGCCTACGCCGGGCGCCATGGGGGCGGAGCGGCAAGCTCGGACCCCGGCCCTCGCACCTGAATCCGCGATGCCAAACCCGCCCTGCCGCCGCCTGATCCTGATCCTGGGGGACCAGCTCGACCCCGGCGCGCCCGGCCTGAAGGGGCTCGATCCGGCGCTGGACCGGGTATGGATGTGCGAGGCCAGGGCCGAGGCCACCCATGTGCCCTCCCACAAGGCCCGCACAGTGCTGTTCCTCTCGGCGATGCGGCACTTCCGAGACCGCCTGCGGACGGACGGCATCGCCGTGCGCTATCGCGCACTTGACCGGGAGTCGGATGCCAGCCTGGGGTTCGGCCTCGCGGAGGACCTCCGGACCTTGCGGCCTCAGCAAGTGGTCCTGACCCAGCCCGGGGAGCATCGGGTGCTGGCGGAGCTCGCAGAGGTCTGCGCCGCCGCCGGGGTACCCCTGGAGGTCTTGGAAGACACCCATTTCATCTGCCCGACGGCGCAGTTCGCGGCCTGGGCGGGGCGACGTACCAACCTGGTCCTGGAGCACTTCTACCGGCACCTGCGACGCCGCGAGTCGGTGCTCATGGACCGTGATCAGCCCCTGAGCGGGCGCTGGAACCTGGACACCGAGAACCGCAAACCACTCGGACGTCGGGGGCCGGGACTGGTGCCGAGCCCCCTCGCCTTCCCCCCGGACCAGACCACCCGCGCGGTGATGGACCTGGTGGAGGTGCAGTTCCCGCAAGCGCCGGGACGGCTTGACCACTTCAACTGGCCGGTGACCCCGGAGCAGGCCCAAGCGGCCCTCACCGACTTCATCGACCACCGGCTGCCACGCTTCGGCCCCTACCAGGACGCGATGTGGACGGGCCAGCCCTACCTCTACCACGCCCGCCTTTCCGCGGCCCTCAATCTGAAGCTCCTGGACCCTCGGGTCCCCATGGCCGCCGCGGTGCGGGCCCTGGAGCTGGCCCGGGCGCCCCTAAACTCGGTCGAGGGCTTCGTGCGGCAGATCCTGGGCTGGCGCGAGTACGTCCGCGGTGTCTATTGGCGTGAAGGTCCAGACTATCTCGAGCGCAACGCCCTCGACGCCCACCAGCCCCTGCCCGCCTTCTACTGGACCGGAGAGACGGAGTACGCGTGCCTGGGGGCCGTCATCGGCCAGGTGCTGGACACCGGCTATGCCCACCACATCCAGCGCCTGATGGTCACCGGGCTCTTCGCCCTCCTGCTCGGGGTGGAGCCGCGCCAGGTCCACGCCTGGTACCTGGCGATGTTCGTGGACGCGGTGGAATGGGTGGAGGCCCCCAACACCCTGGGGATGAGCCAGTATGCCGACGGCGGGCTTCTGGCATCCAAGCCCTATGCGGCGAGCGGGGCCTACATCCGACGCATGAGCAACTATTGCGCCGGCTGCCGCTTCGATCCCGGGGAGGCCCTGGGTGAGCGCGCCTGTCCCTTCACGACCCTTTACTGGGACTTCCTGGCCCGCCACCAGGGACGCTTCTCCGTCCACCCGCGCACGGCGCTGCAGTGGCGTAACCTGGA
>JBLMWY010000445.1:0-3899 GCA_050257475.1 Bdellovibrio bacteriovorus | reverse complement strand
CGGGATTCTGGCCCTGGGCGGGGTGGCCCGCGGCGTCATCGCCCTTGGTGGGGTGGCGGTGGGCATCGTGCTCGGCGTCGGGGGGCTGAGCACCGGCCTGGTAGCCATCGGCGGCCTGGCGATCGGCGGCATCGCCCTGGGCGGAGGTGCCATCGGCGCCATCGCGATCGGTGGTGGGGCCTGGGGCTACTATGCGCTGGGCGGCGGGGCCATCGGCGAGCACGTCATCAGCGCAACGGTCCAGGACGTGGAGGCCATTCGATTCCTCGGCGAGTGGCTGCCGGGCCTGGGGGGGCTGCTGCCGCGCCCCTAATTCCGGCGTCCGCGGCATGGCCCTTGGCGGCCGCAGCGAGCCCCCGGAGAGCGTCGCGGAAGGTGGGTTGAGCCATCCGCGGGAGGATCCGTCAGGGGACCCACGGCGCCGCCCGGCCAGTACTCGCGAGGAAAGCACGATGCGCACGGCCTTCATCCTGAGCTTCTTGGCGAACGTCGCCCTGTCCCTGCTGTCCTTGGCCGTCCTGCCCGCCCGCGTCGCCATCCATTTCGGTCCGGGCGGGGCCGCGGACGGCTGGGCCTCGGGCTCGGCGAGCACGGCGATCATGCTTGGCGTGCAGATTCTGTTGTTTCTGAGCCTGTACCTCTCGCCCAGGCTGCTGGCACGCGTGCCGGCCCGGTGGATCAACCTCCCCAACCGAGACTACTGGCTCGCGCCGCAGCGCCGCACCCAGGCCCTGTCCAGGCTCAGTGACCATCTGTGGCGCTACGGCACGGCCCTGTTTCTGTTCCTGCTCGTCGCCGGGCTCCTCACCCTTCAAGCAAACCTGTCCGATCCGGTGCGGCTCGACGAGCGCCTTTTCCTGGGGGCGCTGCTCGTCTTCCTTGTCTACACCGCTTGGTGGATCGGCACGCTGTTGCGCGCCTTCCGAGCCCCCAGCGGATCGGCCCACTAACCGGTCCGCCTGGGCGTGGACGGCCCGTACACTGACGCCCGCTCCGTCACCTGACGCGAGCGCCGGCTGAAGCTCCGTACCCAGGGGCATCTGACCACTGACCTGGTCTTGGTTCCCTTCTGACCCCAGGGCCCTGGCCTGATTCCACGTGCCTCGTGGCCAGGGCAGCGGGTCGCGTCCGATTGATCGGCGGGCCCCGAGCTGGGATTATTCCTGGCGGACGGTGTGTCTTTTCTACCCAGCCAGGAGCAGTACCATGGCCAAAGCGCCCAGCAAACGCCGGGGCATCACCCTTGACCCACGCGCCGCCAGCGCCGCCGCGCTCGAAGAATTGAGCGCCCAGATGGCGGCGCCCGCGTTCCTCCCGTCAGACCAGACTCCCTCCGCGGTCGCGCCAGCCGGCGACGACGCGGTAACCACCCCGAAGGCGATCCTGGAGCGACTCGAGGAGCTTCGCCGCAGGGATGCCGAGCTGGACATCCACCGGCGGCACCCGGCCGAGCAGTTGCAGGCTCAACTGCCGCAATTGGAGGAGCAGCGGGAGCAGATCGCGTCGCTGGCGCGCCAGCTCAAGGCCCTGGAGCAGACCCGGCGGACCTCGGCGCGGATTGGGGTTCTGCTGTCGCTCTTGTCCCTATCGGCGATTGCCGCCTTGGGCTTTCATACCTGGCCCCGGCTCCAGGACGTCGCGGGCGATCTGAACCGGGTGAGCCTGGGGGTCAGCCGGCTCGCCCCAGAGCTGCAGGCCGTGCGCGGGGATGTGACCGCCCTGACCTCGGACCTGGGGCAGATGGGCGGCGCCGTGGACTCACTGCGGAAAGACGTCTCGGACGTGCGCTCCGGCCTGGGGTCTCTGCGTCAGGCGGTGGACACGCTGCCTCCAGGCAGGGACCCGGTGCAGGCGGACACCGGTGGCCGGCGCGGCGCGGCCCAGACCTTGCCCCACACCGCGACCACGATGAGCAATCCCTATCGGCCGATGCGCCCCAGGATGCCCTGGTGACGACGTACCAGGGCGCGTTCATGTGCCCACCGGCGTAAACCCGGAAGACGCGGGATTCGCGCGGTCTGGTCAGCCATTGCCTGTATCGGTTGCGTCGGGGGAGCGCAGAGGCTTGTACGACCTGGGCCATGCCTCGCCGGTTTGGCGAGGCACGGCGTCGACCTCGGGGCCGCCGGCTACTGAGCGCCGCGCAGGGGCTGGACCTCTGGGTTGCCGAAGACCGGTGCCGGCAGGGGTTCCAGAAGGTTAACCCGGGGGGTATCGAGCGTCTCCAGGGTTCCGCCCAGGCGGTCCTGAAGGTACTCGGCCACCACCTCCGTGCCATCCATTCTCGCGTCTGTCGGTAACGCCTCCCATTGCTCAAAGGTCACGAGCTGCGCCCGGCCGTCGGACCCCCGCACGGCGATTCGCAGTGACGGACAGTTGAGCGGATCGGCAGGGTTTGAGGGCGGCAGTTGGATGCGGTTGATCAGGCACCGGTCGGGCGAGTACCAGTAGGACGCGTAGGAGTAAAGAGCCCCGGTGTCGAGCGCGACGCCGTCGACCTGGAGGTTTGAGCTGCGGTTCGGACTGGTCTGGTAGGGGTCGAAGTCGAAGCTCAGGCCGGAGAACCCGAACAGCCAACCGCCGGTCCACCGACGTGGATCGGGGTTGAGGGATCCGTCCGCCGCGTTCTCGATCTGGTTCTTGAGTGCCTGACCGCGGATGTCGCCCCTGGCGATCTGGGCCCCGATCGGCATGAAGTGATAGAGGTCCTCGAGCTTCACCGGCCCCGGCGCCACGTGGGTGCCGTAGCGGAAGCCGCGGATGGCGCCCACATCGGCATCCGCGACGGTCCGGAAGGCATCGGTCAGGAAGTCGTGTGAGGTGCCCTCCACCACCGCCGGCAGCCCCTCGCTGGAGAAATTGGAGCGGTGCAGCCCCACCCGCGTATCGCCCACCACCGTGTCGATGGGGGTCTTGAGGGTCCCGCCGTGGAAGGGGTTGATATGGGGAGTGAACGCGGGGCCAGACACAAAGGGCGCTCGGACCTTGGCGACCTTGGCGGCGATCATTGGGTCGTCCTTGATCGTGGAATCGATCACATGCGACTTCCACTTCCAATCCTTGAGCTGGCCCCGCTTGAAGGTCAGCCGCAGCTCGCCGAGGTTGGTGCCGTCCTGGCCCTCCTCGACCACGATGGTCCGCCCGCCGCCGGGGGTGGTCACGACCACCGCCGCCGGCGTCTCCTCGTGCATGTCGGAGGAGAGGATGACGTCGATACCGTCATTGCGCTCGGCGAGCAGGCTGTTGTTGGCCAGCCCCAGCTCGGAGAGCATCACGATCGCGGCGACACCCTCCTCATCGCGCAGCTTGGTGATCTGAGCGCGCAGCTCCGCCTCCACCTCGGACACGTCCGGCGTCCCCGAGGAGCCGGGCGCGGAGCTCAGGAAGCACAGACCGGCGGTCACCGTCGTGCCCACGACCTGGGGGCCGCGGTCGGTGGTGAACCCGAGAAGGCCGATCTTCACGCCCTCGATCTCCTTGACCAGATAGGGCGGCAGCACGTAGGCGCTCTCCGGACAGGTCTTGTCCACCTCGGCCCGGCGCACGTTGGCCGCAATTGTCCCCCAGGGCGCTAGCGGGGTCCCGCCGGCGAACAGCTCCAGGAAGCGGTCGGTCCCATAGACGAACTCCCAGTTGCCCGGGGCGAAGCCGTCGATGCCGAACGCGTTAAGCACGTCGACCAGGGCCTGCCCGCTGGTGTAGAGGGCCTCGGCCGAGCCCTGGACGGTGTCGCCGGTGTTGAGCAGCAGGGTGCGCTTCTTGCCGCCCTCGTTCCGGCTCTCGGCAAAGGTGCGGATCTGCTTGATCTTGGTGTACATCCGTGCCAGCCCGCCCTCGGGCTTGTGGCCGCGCCCGTCGCTGCGCAGGTTTGGCCGAGGAACCATGTGGCCGTGGATGTC
>JBLMWY010000444.1:0-3682 GCA_050257475.1 Bdellovibrio bacteriovorus | reverse complement strand
CCCGTGCAGGCCGGCAAGCGACCGCTTGACGATGGCGCCCAGATAGGCGCCCGTGTCGGCGTCGAAACCCTTGATGGTGTTATCGCCGGTGTCCCCCACGTACAACACGTCGGCCGGCGCGTCCTTGGGCGCGAGGACTCCGAGCCCGGCGATCAGCATCAGCGCGGCGAGGCCCGCCCGCGTCGCGCTCCCCTGCGTATTGGTCATCTTGGTCATGGTCGACTCCTGGTGGATCTCGGTCTGTTTGATGTCCCTGTGTCATTGGGTGCTCGGCCCTTACCCCGTTCTTCCCCGGGACCTGCGCCGGCGTTGAGGTGCGCCTCCCTGCCGGCAAGACACACTGCTCCGGTAGGACTTACAGTTGACTTACAGAACCACCAAGTCCCTGGGGAGCCGTAAGGACCGCGGACGGAGTCGAAGGCGGGCGGACAGGCCGCTGCACCGCGGGATTCAGGAGTCAATCAGCCGCCAGAGGGCTGGCGATAGGGAGCGGCCCAAAAGGCGCTGGAAGAGCCCCTCCGACTCCCGAAGGGCGGCGGTGGCCTGGGCGCCGAGGCCGCCCGTCAGCAGGGCCCGCAGGAGCTCGAGCAGGACCTCCTCGGCCAGGGGCTCGATCTCCAGCACCCGCCGGCACAGGGATGCCCCCTCCTCCCAGGCCCCCGCTTCCCGCAGCATCCGGGCGCAGCCGCACTCGAGGCGCAGGAAGCGGCTGCGCAGCCGGGCACGGGCCACGGCGGCCCAGCCCGCCTCTTCGCCGGGCAGAAAGGCGCCGCGGTAGATCCCGAAGGCCTGCTCGGCGAGCCGCAGGGACTCGGGGCAACGCCCGCCGTTGGCCTTGATGGCGGCCTCGAAGCGGGCGCTGAGGCACTCCAGGGCCCAGGCGTCGACCCAGCAGGTGGCCTCGTCGAGTGAGACCCGATGGTCCTGGAGCCGCAGCGTACCCTCGCCGAGCAGGCGGCGCAGCCGCAGCAGATTGACGTTGAAGGCATTGGCGGCGTCGTCGCCCTCGGCGTCCGGCCACAGGGCGTCCTGCAAGTTGCCGACCGCGACCTCCCGACCACCCAGGGCGATCAGCGCCTGCAAGAGCTGGACGGGCTTGCCCGGACCCTTGCGCTGCGGGCACAGGGGCTCCCCCCCGCCGAGGACCCCGAACCGGCCCAGGCAGTGGATACGCACCGGCCAAGGCCAGTGCTCCACCTCCGGCGAAGGGGGCCGCAGGGCCCGGCGGGCGATGAGCTCCCGCGCGTAGTCCGGCTCGATCCCCGCCTCCAGGGCCTCGGCGCACAGGCGTGCCATGGCCTCGGGGAGCCAGACGGGTCCGGTGACGAAGTAGCCCTTCTGCCGGCCCAGGGCGAAGGCCCCCCGCAGGGCCTCCTGTGCGGTATCGCGCCCGCCCCCGGCGAGCTCCGTGTAGGCGAGCGCCACCCGGGACTCGAACTCGATGCTCGCCGTCCCCGCCGCGCGGGTCTGGGCCAAGGTCTCCCCGATGAGCTCGCGCGCGCTCGCCAGTTCCCCCAACAGGGCCAGGACCCAGGCGAGCATGGCGCGGGCCACCAGGCTGGCGAAGCCCATCCCCAAGGCCTCCCCCGACGCCGCGGCCCGCTCGATGGCCTCCCGCGCCCCCCGCAGGTCCTCAGTGAGCAGCCGGCAGCTCCCGGTCAGCGCCTGCAGATGGGCGGCATCGCCACGGCGTTCCGGTCGCAGCAGGGAGGGGAGCCGATCGAGGTAGGCGCGGGCCCGGGGCCCGTCGCGCACCGAGAGGGCCGCGTAGACGCCCTGGGTGGTGGTGACGAAATCGCTCCCATGGATGCCGGTCTCCTGGGCGAGCCGGAGGACCTCTTCCACCAAGGCATAGGCCCGCTCCGGGTGCCCCGTCTGCCAGGCGCAGGCGGCGCCAAACTGCCCGAAGAGCATGCGGGCGATGGGCGGCCACTGGGAGAAGTCCGGCGCCCCCGACACCAGGTCCAGCAGGGACTGGGCCCCCGCGAAGTCGCCGCCATAGAGCCGGTCGATGAGGAGCAGGGTCAGGGCCTGGCCCTGCGCCGCCTCCAGACCGGGCCGACCGAAGGCGCTCTGCGCCAGCCCCGTCAGACGCCGGGTCACGGGATGCTCGCGCTGGGCCACCTGGAGCGCCATCCCGGCGCCCAGGAGCCGCGCCACCACCGGGGCCGGCAGCCCCGGCAGGTCCTCGGGCAGCAGTCCCTGGATCCGGTCGGCCCAGGCGGCGACCGCCCGGCAGTTGTCCCACTCGAAGCTGTAGCTCTCGACGACCCCGCCCCAGGCGAGCAGGAGCCCGTCGCGCTCACCCGCCGCCTCGAACCCCTCATAGGCCCGCTCGAGCAGGGCACGGCCTCGCCGCGTCTGGCCCCCGTAGACACGGGCGGTGCCCAGCCAGTAGGACAGCCAGGGCCATGCGTTCAGGGCTTGGGGGGGTACCTGCTCGATCCACTGGACCAGCAGCGCCTGGCGGCCCTGGACCACCAGGCCGGGGGCGACCCGGCCGAGGAGTCCGGTCAGCTCGTCCCAGGCGCTGGTCTCGATGCAGAGGGCCGCGGCCGCCTCGACCTCGCCCGCGGCCTCGGCCAGGTCGGCGGCCCGCAGGCGTCGGCGCCGCCACTCGGGCGCGGGGAGGCAAAGGCCCGCCTCACGGCGCAGGAAGGCATGGAACAGGGGGTGGGTGCGGTAGCGCGCGGGCTCCCCGGAGAGCCGGTTGATGAAGAGCTGCCCGCAGCGCAGGGAATCCAGGACCTGCCCCGCGTCCCCTCGGCCGCTCAGGGCCTGGGCCTGGGCTAGGCTGAAGGTCGCGAGCGGGGCGGTGGCGATCAGGAAGGCGCGCTCGGCGGCGCTGCAGCAGGCGAGCACCTCCTGGCCGAAATAGCTGCACAGGGCATCGCTCGCCTCGGGCGTCAGGCCGGGGCCGACGCGTGGGGTGGAACCGGGGGTGCTGGCGAGCAGGGCGAAACCGGCGACCCAGCCCTGAGTGGTGCGGCGCAGCGCCTCCGGCTCAGGTCGGGGGTCCAGGTCCTGGCCCGCGGCGATGCGCCCGAGCAGGGCGGCCGCCTCCGCGGCATCGAGCCGCAGGTCCTCGCCGTTCAGCGCGCCCTCATGCAGCGCGAAGCGGGCGAGCGCCGGCGGCGGCGCCGTGCGGCCACAGAGCACGACGGCGCAGCCCGGCGGCACCTCCGAGAGTGCGGCGCTCAAGAGTTGCTGGGCTGGGGACTCGGCCCGGATCTGGTGCACATCGTCCAGCACCAGCACGAAGGGGGCGGGCAGGCGCCAATAGAGGTCGCGCAGGAAGCGGCGGGCGAAGGTGGCGAGCCCGCCCAGGTATTCCGGGGTGAGGGCCGGCAGGGGTGGCGCCCCCGGGTCCTGCCGCGCGGCGAGCCGGCCGAGATAGTGCACCAGGGTGGCGGCATCCGAGTCGTCCGCGTCGGCCCGGTACCATAGCGGTGTGCGGCCCTGGGTCTCGACCCAGGTGGCGAGCAGCGATGTCTTGCCCGAGCCGCTCGGCCCGGACACCCAGGCCACGCCCCGGGCGCAGGCCGAGTCCAGGCGCGCGAAGAGCCGCGGGCGCGGGATCAGGCCGGCTGTCTGCGGGCGCGACAGCTTGGCGAGCGGCGCTAGGGGCTGGCTCAGGCCGTTCAACGCGATCCCTCGTCGAGGCTGGCACACCGGTCAGCCG
>JBLMWY010000443.1:0-4991 GCA_050257475.1 Bdellovibrio bacteriovorus | reverse complement strand
AGGGGAGGAGTGGCGTCCCGGGGGGCGTAGGCGCGGCGGATCGGTCCTGATTCATGACGAGGGGGAGGAAGCGCGAAGGTGCGACCCATTAACCGGTATGACACCCACATCCTGGTGGTCGGCAACGAGAAGGGGGGTACCGGCAAATCGACCACGGCCATGCACCTCATCGTCAGCATCCAGCGGCAGGGCAAGTCCGTCGCCGTCGTGGATCTCGATGCCCGGCAGCGGTCCGTGACCCGCTATCTGGAGAACCGGGCCGCCTTCGCCGAGCGGCGGGGGCTGGGCTGGGGCCTGCCGGAGCATGCCGTGGTCGACCCCTCGACCCGCCAGGACGCGCGGGAGCGCGACCAGGAAGACGAGGAGCGGCTGCACGGAGTGCTCGCGCGTCTCGCCGCCGGCCACGACTTCATCGTCATCGATTGTCCTGGGGGGCACACCCATCTCGCCCACCTGGCCCATGCGGTGGCGAACACTTTGCTGACCCCACTGAACGACAGCTTCTTGGACCTGGACCTTCTGGCCCAGGTGGACCCGGACACCTACGCCGTGAGCGGTTTGAGCTTCTATGCCGAGGCCGTGTGGGAGAGCCGCAAGCTGCGGGCCGGCTCCGGCCTGCCGGGGCTCGATTGGGTGGTGCTGCGCAACCGCATCCCACCCACCCACTCCAAGAACCGGGAGCGCATGGACCAGGCCCTGAAGAGCCTCCAGAAGCGCCTGGCCTTCCGCTACGTGCGCGGTCTGTCTGAGCGGGTGATCTACCGGGAGCTGTTTCCCAAGGGTCTGACCCTGGCGGATCTCAAGGACATCGACGAGGGCCCCAAGCTCACCATGTCCCACGTGGCCGCCCGTCACGAGCTGCGCTCCCTGATGAACGACCTGGCCCTGCCTGGTTGGAGCGATTGAGACTGCGCGGGGACAGGCTCAGGGTTTGAGCCACCGGCGCGCTACCCTGGGGTCATCCGGGACCCAGGGTCCCACCCCGTGCCCGTCCAGGTCCGATTCCCCCAGCCCGATGGCCAACTTCCAGACCCACCTCTACGGTGGCGTCCTTGCCAGCGGCGGGGCGGTGCTTGCCCTGCACGGTGCCGGCCTGGTCACCGAGGGTCAGACCCTGATGCTTTTTGGCCTGGGGGTGGTGGGGAGCCTGCTTCCGGACATCGACGCGGACGCCTCGGCCCCGGTGCGGGCCTTCTTCGGCGTGCTCGGTGCTGTCTTGGCCTTCGCCTGGACCCTGCCCTTGGTGGGGCGCTATGGCCCCTGGCAGCTCGCCCTGCTGTGGATGGGGCTCTTCGCCGCGGTGCGTGTGCTGCTCTGCGAGGCCTTCGCCCGTCTCACCGTCCATCGGGGTATCTGGCACTCCCTGCTCGCCGCCCTGTTCGCGGCCCTGGCCGCGGTGAACCTGCTCCATTGGGTGCTCGGGCAGGCCGCGCAGGTCGCCTGGACGGGCGGGCTGATGGTCGGGGTGGGCTACCTGACCCACCTCGTGCTGGACGAGGCCTTCGGTGTGGATCTCCTGGGTGTGAGGACCAAGAGGTCCTTTGGGACCGCCCTGAAGCCCTGGAGCCTCCGCAACCCTGGCAGCAGCCTGGCGATGGCCGCGGCGCTGGCCGTCATGGTTGTGCTTGCCCCCTTGAACCAGCCCCATTGGTCTGGCCCAGGCCCGGATCTGGCGGCGCGTCTGGCTGACTCCCTCGGTCGCCTGGAGGCCTGGTCGGACCGGAGCCTGGGGCTGATTCGCGCATGGCTCCAATGAGCGACGCCGACAAATTGGGCCTCACAATGGCGGACCATCGGCGCTTTGACCGGAGATCAACTGCCCCAGTCCAGCCCGGGGAGGGACGACAGCCAGGGGCGGAGCAGATTCGGCGCCAAGAGCCATAGGGCCCAGAAGGCCACGTGGCCTGCCACGATGAGCCAAAAGACGACCTGATAGCTGCGCTTCACCGTCTTGTGGCGCATGGTCTGCTGGGCGATGTAGGCCCCGGGCCAGCCGCCGGCCGCCTCGACGAGGTGCATCGTGGACTCCGGGACCCTCCAGCGTCCCCTCAGGGCGCTCAGCTTGTCCCGTGCGTAGATCAGCACGGCGGCCAGGCTCATGGCCGGGTAGGCAATCAGGGGCAAGGGGCTGATCGGCAAGAAGGAGATTGCGCCCCAGAGGCAAAACAGGGCCACCACGGCCAGGGTCCGGGTCCGCCAGCCCAGCGGCAGCGGCCGCAGGGTCTGGTCCCTGGATCTGCCCGGGACCGACCTGACCTTGGCGCTTGCCGCCGCAACCGTGGCCGGCTCCTCGGCGACCGCCTTCAGGGCGCGCTGCCCGCGTCCTTGGGGGTCGTCCACGGCGCTGAAGCGGATCCGGGCCCCGACTTGGGGGACCTCGCCCCGTGGGAAGGCGCTGACATGGACGAAGACGTCCCGTCCGCCGTCGGACGGGCGGATGAAACCGAATCCCTTGAGGGTGTCCCAGCGCACCAGGGCCCCGGCGCGGAGCGGGGAACTATCCGTCTGAAGCGCCACCGGTCTCACCAGCAGGGCGACAGGATGCTGGACATCAGGCCCATCCCGTCCCAGGGGGTTGGCATGGGCATCCCGCCCCAGCCGCCGCCGGACCTCAGCCTGATCACATATTCCGCCCACTGGAGGGGCCGCGGCAGGTAGCCGGTCTGGGCGGCGAGCTGGTGGAGCTCAGTCACGAAGGCCCGGTCGCAGAGGCCCTCGGGGGCCGCGGACGTGCACAGGTCGTGACGCATGCAGGCGGCGTCGTAGGCATCGACCGGCGGCAGGGCGGCGGCCGCGGGGTGGCCGGGCCCGCACCAGTTGCCATAGATGGGTAGACACTTGAAGGCCTGAGCCTGCCCCGATCCCAGGAGCAGGGCGGGGAGCAGGCCCACAAGGGCGGCGGTCGCGATTCGGCGGCTGTGGTGCATCGTCAGGGATCCTCGTTCGACCTGGTGCTGCCTATTGTGCCTAGCCCGGGACGGGCTGCAACCGCGCCTGGGAGCCTATCGGGGGCTTCCCGGTTTCGATTATCATGCCGGGCCCATGGACCTGAACTTTCTCGATTTCGAACAGCCCATCGCCGAGCTCGAGGCCAAGATCGACGAGCTTCGGCTGGTCGGCCACGACGCCAAGATCAACATCCAGGAGGAGATCGACCGCCTCCAGAAGAAGAGTCTGGCGCTCACCGAGTCGATCTTCTCCGGGCTGACGCCTTGGCAGATCTCCCAGCTCTCCAGGCACCCCCAGCGACCCTACCTCCTGGACTATACGCGCCGGATCTGCGACGAGTTTCATGAGCTGCACGGGGATCGGGCCTATGCCGACGATCCCGCGATCGTGGGAGGGCTCGCCCGGGTGGAGGGCCGGCCCATGATGATCATCGGCCATCAGAAGGGCAGGGATACCAAGGAGAAGATCCTGCGCAACTTCGGCATGCCGCGCCCCGAGGGCTACCGCAAGGCCCTGCGCCTGATGGAGATGGCGGAGCGCTTCCGGCTGCCGATCGTCACCTTCATCGACACCCCCGGTGCCTATCCCGGCGTCGGGGCGGAGGAGCGGGGGCAGAGCGAGGCCATCGCCCGCAACCTGCGGGTCATGGCGCGGCTGCGCACCCCCATCCTGTGCACCGTGGTGGGGGAGGGAGGCTCCGGCGGGGCCCTGGCCATCGGAGTGGGTGACCGTACCCTGATGCTCCAGTACAGCACCTATTCGGTAATCTCACCCGAGGGCTGCGCCTCGATCCTCTGGAAGAGCGCCGACAAGGCCCAGCTCGCCGCCGAGGCCATGGCCATCACCTCCGATAAGCTCAAGGAGCAGGGGCTGGTGGACATCGTCATCCCCGAGCCCTTGGGGGGTGCCCACCGGGACCCGGACGCCGCCGCGGCGGCGATCAGGGGCGCGCTGCTCGAGCAGCTCGACATCCTGCAATCGATGGACCCCGACACCCTGGTCGCGGAGCGCCACAAGCGGCTGATGGCCTACGGCAAGTTCAAGGAGTAGCCTCCCCGAGCGGGCGGCCGCGGCGAGCCCCATGCCGGCCTTCGATCCCGAGCACCTGCCCGCGCTCCTCGCGCCCTTCGCCGGGGTCCCGCGCCTGTGGATCGCCTTCAGTGGTGGACTCGACTCTGCCTGCCTGCTGCACGCCGCGTCGACGGTGCGCCAGCGGCTTCCCGGCCCACTTGGGGCCGTGCATGTGGACCATGGGCTGCATGCCGATTCACCCCGCTGGTCCGAGCACTGTCGGCAGGTCTGCGACACCCTGGGTGTCCCCTTGGTCATCCGTCGGGTCGCCGTCGATCGAGCCCCAGGAAAGAGCCTCGAGGCGGCTGCCCGAGCGGCCCGCTATGGGGCGCTCGCGGACCGGCTGGGCCCGGGCGAGCTCCTGCTCACCGCTCACCACCAGGACGACCAGGCCGAGACCTTGTTGCTGGCCCTGCTGCGGGGCAGTGGGCCCGAGGGATTGGCCGCCATGCCCCTGGTCTCGGACCTGGGCCCAGGTCGCCTGGTGCGGCCCCTGCTCGGCGTGCCGCGAGCGGCCCTCGAGGCCTATGCCCGGGACCAAGGCCTGAGCTGGGTCGAGGACCCGAGCAACCGGGTCCTGGCCTTCGATCGCAACTTCTTGCGCCGGTGCGTGCTGCCGATCCTGCGGGAACGCTGGCCCGCGGCCTCCGCCACCCTGTCTCGCAGCGCCGCACATTGCGCCGAGGCGTTGGAGCTCGTCGAGGCAGCCGCGGAGGATACCCTGCGGGGGCTTGCCGGTAGCCGGTTCGGTACCCTGTCTCTCCCGGCCCTCGGGCGCCTGGAGCCGCCCCGTGCCCGGGCGGCCCTGCGGCTTTGGCTCAAGCGCCTGGGTCTCCCGCGACCGGACAGGGCCCACCTGGGGCGCATCCTCACCGAGGTCCTGCCCGCCCGGGCCGATGCGAATCCGCTTGTGGCCTGGTGTGGCTGTGAGGTTCGCCGCTACCGGGGAGACCTCATCGCCCAGAAGCCCT
>JBLMWY010000442.1:0-7619 GCA_050257475.1 Bdellovibrio bacteriovorus | reverse complement strand
CCCTATTGCCGGATCATGCAAGGGAGTCGATCCACAGCACAGCAACCGGGGGCGCCATGGGCACGGAGACGACGGCGGAGATTCGGGGCCGCTGCTGGCATTGCGGAGGCCCACTGGGGGTCCTGGACTTTGGCCGCGAGTGTGCCTGCCCTGCCTGTGGCAAGTCCACCCACTGCTGCCAAAACTGCCGCCACTATGCCCCGGGGCGGGCGAACGAATGCATGGAGCCCCAGGTGGAGCGGGTGATCGACAAGGCCAGGTCCAACTTCTGCGAGTGGTTCGAGCCCTCCCTAGACCCTCGTCAAAGCGCCGCCGCGCCCGATGCGGAGGCCCTGCGTAGCGCGGCCGAGGCGCTCTTTAAGGGCGACAAATGAAAACGCCCTGAGGGGTCAGGGCGTTTTTACCGATCTTGGTGGCCCTATCGGGCCTTGATGTTTGGTGCCGAGGAGAGGACTCGAACCTCCACGGGTCGCCCCACTAATACCTGAAACTAGCGCGTCTACCAATTCCGCCACCTCGGCAGAGGCTGCGCGGGGACCGGGCTATGGCACGCATCGCCGGGGCCGCCGAGCGGAAGCGCGCATGTTAGTGAGACAGGTGGGGGTTGTCAACGCTAGACTAGCGCGATCCTAAGGAAGTGCAGACAACACCAGTGGCAAGACGTAAACCAACCCAGCCGGAGGGTGCGACCAGCACCCCCCAGCGCCCCCAGACCTCCCCCCGGAAACGCGCGGCCCAGAAGCCCGCGACCGCCCGGGATCGGGATCCCCACCGCCAGCGGGAGCTCAAGAAATACGCGAACCCCATCCCGAGCCGCGAGTTCATCCTCGACACCCTCACGGCCAACGGGACCCCGCTGTTGTTCGCCGAGCTGGCCCAGGCCCTCGAGCTCACCGGCGAGGAGGACCTGGTCGCCCTGGAGCGCCGACTCGCCGCCATGGAGCGGGACGGCCAGCTCCTGCGCAACCGCAAGCAGGCCTACTGCATCGTCAATCGGCGGGACCTGATCGCCGGGCGGGTGATCGGACACCCGGACGGCTTCGGCTTCGTGCGCCCGGACGACGGGGGCGACGATCTCTATCTGTACCCCAAGGACATGAAGGCCCTGTTCCATGGGGACAGAGTCGTGGTACGGGTCAGCGGCCGGGACCGCCGCGGCCGCCTCGAGGGGGCCGTGGTCGAGATCCTGGAGCGCAATACCCGCAGCGTGGTCGGCCGGCTCTACGAGGAGAGTGGGGTCGGCTTCGTCGTGCCCGACAACAAGCGGCTCGCCCACGACATCGTGATCCCCAGCGACCGTCTCGGGGGGGCCAGCCGGGGCCAGATCGTGGTGGCGGAGATCACGGACCAGCCCACCAAACGCACCCAGCCCCTCGGTCGCATCCTGGAGTTGCTCGGGGACCATATGGCCCCGGGCATGGAGACGGATATCGCGGTGCGCGCCCATGCGCTGCCGGTGCAATGGCCCGACGAGGTAGAGGCGGAAATCGCGGGACTCTCCGCCGAGGTGCCGGAGTCCGCCAAGGCGGGTCGCACCGATCTCCGTCACCTGCCCCTGGTGACCATCGACGGGGAGGACGCCCGGGACTTTGACGATGCCGTGTATTGCGAGCGCAAGCCCAAGGGCTGGCGGCTCCTGGTCTGCATCGCCGACGTCTCCGCCTATGTCCAGCCCGGCAGCGCCCTGGACCGGGAGGCCCTGGAGCGGGGCAACTCGGTGTACTTCCCGGACCGGGTGATCCCCATGCTGCCGGAGGTCCTGTCCAACGGGCTCTGCTCCCTGAACCCGGCGGTGGACCGCTTGTGCATGAGCGCCGAGCTCTACATCGGGCAGGACGGCAAGGTGACCCGCACCCGCTTCTTCGAGGCGGTGATGCGCTCTAAGGCCAGGCTCACCTATGACAAGGTCGCGGCCATGCTGGTGGACGGCCACCAGGCCCTGCGCGCGGAGTACGCCGAGGTCCTGCCCCATCTTGAGCAGCTCCACGCCCTCTACAAGGTCCTGCACCAGGCCCGGGCGGAGCGCGGCGCCATCGACTTCGACACCACCGAAAGCAAGTTCGTCTTCAACGAGCAGGGGCGCATCGCCGCGGTGGTCCCGGTGATCCGCAACGACGCCCACCGGTTGATCGAGGAGTGCATGCTGGCGGCCAACGTGGCCACGGCGCGCCTCTTCGAGCGCAAGAAGGTCCCTGGGCTCTACCGCATCCATGACCTCCCCAGTGAAGAGAAGCTCAATGACCTGCGGGAGTTCTTGGGCCAGCTCGCCCTGAGCCTCCCGGGTGGCGCCAAGCCCACGGCCGCGGACTATGCGGCGCTCCTGGACCAGGTCCAGGACAGGCCGGACCGCCACCTGATCCAGACGGTCCTGCTGCGCTCCATGCAGCAGGCGATGTACAGCTCGGACAATGTCGGCCATTTCGGACTCGCCTATCCGGCCTATACCCACTTCACCTCCCCCATCCGCCGCTACCCGGACCTGGTGGTGCACCGGATCATCAAGCAATTGCTGGCCGGCGCCACGGCCGCCGACCTCGATTACAGCAAGTCCGACCTGCAGCAGATCGGCGAGCACTGCTCCGGCACCGAGCGGCGCGCCGACGAGGCCACCCGGGACGCCAGCGACTGGCTGAAATGCGAGTTCATGCAGGACAAGCTGGGGGAGCACTACGACGGCACCATCACCAGCGTCACCTCCTTCGGCATCTTCGTGCAGCTCGACGAGGTCTACATCGACGGCCTGGTGCACATCACGGCCCTGGACAACGACTACTATCACTTCGACCCCATCGGACACCGGCTCCACGGCGAGCGCACGGGGTCCGTCTACCGGCTCGGCGACCGGCTGCGGGTGCAGGTGGCGGCCGTGAACCTGGACGATCGCAAGATCGACTTCGTGCTTGCCCAGCCCCTCGACCAACGTGGGGCCAAGACCAAGGGCCGGGGCGCGAGGAGCACGGAGCGCCAGGACCAGCCACCGTCGAAGGAACCCGAGACGCGCCCGTCCCAAGGCAAAAGACGCCGCTCCGGGCGCGGATAAGACGCCAGGATGCCCTAGGCGCGGACTCTCGCGGAGCCGCGCCGGCTTCGCCTTCATGTTTCCGTACCCCGGCGACCTGGGGTTTTGCTTGCAGCGGAACCCAATTCGCGGGTCAGACGGGGCAACCTCGCAACTCGGTAGTCGTCACTGTCCGTTGTATAGTCGGGTCATGGCCTCCCAATCCGCTCACTGACACCGCCACCATGCTCGGCCCCGAGAAGTTCCCCTGCCCCTGCTGCGGCCACCTGGTCCATGACCGGGAGCCGGGCTTTCACCAGCACTGTCCCATTTGCGGCTGGGAGGACGACCTCTCCCAACTGCGTTTCCCACTGATGCCGGGCAGCAGCAATCGGGTCTCCCTCGCCGAGGCCCAGCGTAATTTCGCCGACTACGGGGCCTCGGAGCGGCGCCACCAGGGCCAGACCCGCCCCCCCTTCGCCGGGGAGCGCCTCGACCAGGGCTGGCGCCCCGTCGATCCCGCCCGGGACAACATCGAGGAGCCCCGCCGGGGAACCGCCTATGGCGATTCGTATCCCTGGCCCGACACCACGGTGCTCTACTACTGGCGCGTCACCTACTGGCGCCGAGTCGTGGCCTGAGCCAGGCACCCTGCCCCAGCGATCTCCCTGCGATGAGCGATAGCCCGCATCCGCCCCCACTGCACCGCCCCCTCGACCCGGAGCGGCTGCGCCACGCCTGTGACGCGGCGGCGTTGAGTTTTGAGACTACCGGGGACCTCGACCCCATTCCGGTCACCTTCGGCCAGGAGCGGGCCCTGGAGGCCATCGCCTTCGCCACCGGCATCGAGCACGAGGGCTACAACCTCTACGTCATGGGCTCCACGGGGCTCGGGCGCCACACGGCCGTGCGCGAGGCCCTGCAGGAGCGGGCCCGTGCCCAGCTCCCCCCCGCCGACTGGTGCTATGTGGCCGACTTCGCCCACCCCCACAGGCCCAACGCCCTGGAGCTGCCCGCCGGTCGCGGGCGCGGGTTGCGCCAGGACATGGAGCACCTGGTGGAGGACCTGCTCAACGCCCTGGCCACGGCCCTGCAGAACGACGAGTACCGGCGTCGCGCCCAGGAGATCACCGACGCCTTCAAGCAGCGTGAGGAGAGCGCCGCCCAGGAGCTGGGCAAGAAGGCGGTGGAGCAGGACATCGCCCTGATCCACACCCCGACCGGCTACAGCCTGGCGCCCCTGCGCGACGGGCACATGATCAGCCCCCAGGAGTTCAACGACCTGCCCGAGGAGGACCAGAACCGCTACCAGCAGGCGATGGATCAGATCAAGGAGGACCTGGGGGCCATCCTGGCCAAGGTGCCGCTGTGGCAGCGGGAGATGCACCAGCGCTTCCGGGAGCTGGAGCAGGAGGTCACCCGGGTGACGGTCACGGAGCTGCTGAAGGAGCTGGAGCTGCGCTACGCGGACCTGCCCGAGGTCCTGGACTACCTGGGGGCGGTGCGCGAGGACGTCATCGAGAACACGGAGCTCTTCAAGCCCTCGGGAGACTCCCCCCCGGAGCCCGGAGACGGCCGCTTCACCCGCTACCGGGTCAACCTGCTGGTGGACAACACCGAGACCGTCGGTGCCCCCATCCTCTACGAGGACAATCCGAGCTACCAGAACCTGGTGGGACGCATCGAGCACGTGGCCCGTCTGGGTACCCTGTCCACCGACTTCACCCTGATCAATCCCGGGGCCCTCCATCGGGCCAACGGGGGCTACCTGCTCCTCGATGCCGCCAAGGTCCTCATGAGCCCCTTCGCCTGGGAGGGGCTCAAACGCGCCCTCAACGCCCGGGAGGTGCGCATCGAGTCCCTGGAGCGGCTGCTGAGCCTGGCGGTCACCACCTCCCTTGAGCCGGAGCCCATCCCCATTCGGCTCAAGGTGGCCCTGATCGGGGACCGCTTCCTCTACTACCTGCTCAAGGCCTACGACCCGGAGTTCGGGCTGCTCTTCAAGGTGGCGGCGGACTTCAACGAGGATCTGCCCCGCTCGCCGGAGGGCGATCTGCTCTATGCGCGGCTGGTGGCCACCCTCCAGCAGCGGGAGCGCCTGCGCCCCATCGACCGGGACGGGGTGGCGCGCATCCTGGAGGCCGGTGCCCGGCGGGCCGAGGACGGGGAGCGGGTGTCCCTGCACATCGGCCGCCTGCTGGACCTGATCCGGGAGGCGGATGACCAGGCCGCCCGCGCGGGCATCCCCACCATCGGGGCCGAGCAGGTGCGCGCCGCCCTGGAGGCCCAGGAGCGGCGCCTGAGCCAGATCCGGGAGCGCCTGCACGAGGCCATCCTGCGTGGCACCCTGATGATCGAGACCAAGGGGGTCCAGCTCGGTCAGGTCAATGGGCTCTCGGTGCTCCAGCTCGGGGACTACAGCTTCGGGGCGCCCACCCGCATCAGCGCCACGGCGCGCCTGGGCTCGGGGGACCTCGTGGACATCGAGCGGGAGGCCAACCAGGGGGGCGACATCCACTCCAAGGGCGTCCTGATCCTCTCCTCCTATCTCGCCAACCGCTATGCCCGACACCAGCCCCTGTCGCTCAACGCCAGCCTGGTCTTCGAGCAGACCTACGGCCAGGTGGAGGGTGACAGCGCCTCGGTCGCCGAGCTGTGCGCCCTGCTCTCGGCCATCGGCGACGTGCCGATCCACCAAGGAGTCGCGGTGACGGGCTCCATCAACCAGCACGGACAGGTCCAGGCCATCGGGGGCGTCAACCAGAAGGTCGAGGGCTTCTTCGACATCTGCCGCGCGCGGGGACTGGACGGCACCCAGGGGGTGGTGATTCCCGAGGCCAACCAAAAGGACCTGATGCTCCGCCCCGACCTGGTGGACGCCACCGCCTCGGGCCTCTTCCAAGTCTATGCCGTGCGCCACGCGGACGAGGCCCTGGAGATCCTCACCGGCATCCCCGCCGGCCGCCCGGACACCATGGGCATCTACCCCGAGGGGACGGTGAACGGCCAGGTCCAGCGCCGCCTCATGGAATGGACGGCCCTGCGCCAGCACTTCGCCGCCCCAGAGCAAGGGGGACACACCGACGGCGCCTAATCCAGGGCCGCCGTGGGCCCCCTTGCTTCACTCACCAGGCCCAATAAGCCGCTCCTTGAGGTATCGCTCGCACCTTTACGGAAGCCTCGCGGACCACGGTGCGTTTGTCGCAAGGCGACAAGGCCCTCAATCCCCTGGGAAGACACGAAGCCAGTCGTCCTTCATCGACACCAGCACCCAGAGGTTCGCCCCGGCCAGGTCCAGGGCCTGGTCGAGACGCCCGAAGTGGCTGTCCCGATCGTAGGCGTACTCCCGCTCCCCGTCCGTATGGTGGAGGATGACGCCGAGCCTGGGTCCTGGGCCGCCCGTGGTCCATTGGAGCATCTGGAGGTCCCCGTCGGAGTTGCCGAAGGCGAGGATGGGACGCCGCCCGATGTGGCGCTGGATTCCCACCGGCTTGCCGGCCTTGTCGTCGATAAAGGCGATCTTGGGCTCCCGGACCAGCACCGGCTTGCCGTCGCGCTCCTCGAAGGCCAGTTCGATCTGGGAGCCGACCACCTGCTCCGGCGGTATGCCATAGACACGCTCGGCCCAGGGACGGATGAAATCCACGCCGCCGCCCGAGACGATGAAGGTCTTGAATCCGTTGGCGCGCAGGTAATCGAGCAGCTCCAGCATGGGCTGGTAGACCAGCTCCGTATAGGGCCGATCGAAGCGGGGATGACGGGCGGCGCCGATCCAGTCCGCCGCGATCTGCTCGAACTCCTCGCTGGTCATCCCCGCGTGGGTCGCCATCAGAAGCTGCATCAGCCCCTCAGTGCCCGCTTGGCCGAGGGCCTTCATGTCCCCATCCAAGGCGGCCTTGAAGGGCTGCTGCTCCTTCCACTCCGGGTGCTCGGGGGCGAGGGCCCGCACCCGGTCCAACACGAAGGCGAGCTGGGTGTACATGGGCTGCTCCACCCACAGGGTCCCGTCGTTATCGAAGACGGCGATCCGCTGCGCCGGCGGGACAAAGGCCGGTCCCCCGGCATTGCTCACATCCGTGACAAAGGTGGTGATCGCCTGCTTGGCCGGTCCTTCCTTCCAGGAAGGTAGTGGACCGGCCATGGCGCAGGACAAGGCCAGCGACAGCAGGAACGGCAAGAATCGTTTCATCTTCAATCCCGCAGAGTGACTGGGAATGCACGCAGCCGAAGCAAAGTGCAGCCCCGCTGTTAACCCTTCTCCGTTGAAGCGCCTTAAAAAGGCCCTTCTCCTATGAAGCCACTGATTCAATGCCAGGATGTCACTTAATCAGCATCGCCCTAGCCTCCTGTCGCCCCGACCTTGCCTTCGGTAAGCAGCTTGTAGGCAACGTAGTATTTATAGATGTTGCGCACGTAAACAACCGGCTCGCGGCTCACCACCTTGGCGGCGGCGATCTCCACGTTGTCGAGCCAGACGTTGGGGTCGAGCCCGAGCTTCTTGGCCCGCTTGCGCGCCTTGGCGACATTACCCGGCCCGGCGTTGTAGGCGGCGAAGCTGAACAGGGTCTGGTCCAACTTCGCCAGGGACGGATCACCGTAATAGCGGTCTCGCAGGAAGCGC
>JBLMWY010000441.1:0-10320 GCA_050257475.1 Bdellovibrio bacteriovorus | reverse complement strand
CGGCGCTGGCGAACGCGGCGGCGCTGGTGGGCAAGGCTTTCGCCTATCTCGTCTGGGGCGTGCGCGACGAGGACCATACCGTGGTGGGCACGGGCTTCGATCCGCACGCGGCGCGGGTGGGCAACGAGGAGCTGGAGAGCTGGCTGCTGCGCCTGCTGGAGCCCAAGATCGACTTCCGCTTCTTCTGCGTCGTCGTGGAGGACTGGCCCGTGGTGCTGCTGGAGATTCACCGCGCCGCCCGCCATCCGGTGGCCTTTGCCGGGCAGGAGTACATCCGCGTCGGCAGCTACAAGAAGAAGCTCAAGGACTTCCCGGAGAAGGAACGGGCGCTGTGGCGTATCTTCGACCGCACGCCGTTCGAGGACGGAATCGCGACCGAACGAACGAGCGCCGACGAGGTGCTGCGGCTGCTCGACTACCCGGCCTACTTCGATCTGCTCGAACGGCCGCTGCCGGCCGATCGCGACGGGATTTTGGCTGCGCTGGCCGAGGACCGTCTGATCCGCCGTGGCGAGGCCGGCGGCTGGGACATCACGAACCTCGGCGCGGTCCTCTTCGCCAAGCGGCTTGATGCCTTCCATGCACTGCGGCGGAAGGCGGTGCGCGTCATCCAGTATCGCGGCCGGGGTCGGACGGAAACGCTGAAGGAGCAGGTCGGTGGAAAGGGCTATGCCTGCGGCTTCGAGGGCCTGGTCGGATACATCAACGGCCTGCTGCCGGCCAACGAGGTCATCGGCGAAGCGCTGCGCAGGAGCGTGCCGATGTTTCCCGAGCTGGCCGTGCGCGAGCTGGTCGCGAACGCGCTGATCCACCAGGATTTCTTCGTCACCGGCGCGGGGCCGATGGTCGAGATCTTCGTAGACCGCATCGAGATCACGAACCCCGGCGAGCCCCTGGTCGATACCCAGCGCTTCGTCGACACGCCGCCGCGGTCGCGCAACGAGGCGGTCGCCTCGCTGATGCGCCGTTTCCGCATCTGCGAGGAGCGCGGCAGCGGGATCGACAAGGTGGTGTTCCAGGTGGAATTGTTCCAGCTTCCCGCCCCTCTGTTCGAGAAGCCGGAGGGTTTCACCCGGACGGTGCTGTTTGCGCACAAGCCGCTGTCGGCGATGGACAAGACGGATCGCGTGCGGGCGTGCTACCTGCACGCCTGCCTGCGTTATGTGACGCGGCAGGTGATGACCAACGCCTCGGTGCGCGAACGCTTTGGAATCTTGCCGAACAACAAGGCGACGGCCTCCCGCCTGATCCGCGAGGCCCTGGAAGCCGGCTTGATCCGGCTGGTCAGCGAAGACGTGGGCGACAAGTCGCGCTCGTATGTACCCTTTTGGGCCTGACCGGATTTAGTTGATGGGTAGTTGATCAGGATGCTCAAGGTGGCCGGCGCCGGTTCATTAAATGACTAACAAACAGAGTGTTACGCGCATTCGCTTTGTTGATGGGTAGTTGATCAGGGTGCTCCCATGGCGACAGACACCTCCGAGCGCGGCCTGGAGCGGCTGATCTGCGCGGCCCTGGCGGGGTCGGAGTGCGAGCCGGGCGCCGCGCCGGACGGAACTCTGGTGGAACGGCGTGCCGGCTACGGCGTCGGCTGGGGCTGCGGCCGCCCACGGGACTATGACCGGGAGTATTGCGTGGACCTGGCGCAGCTCGCGGCCTTCCTGCGCGAGACCCAGCCGGAGGTGGCCGAGGCCCTCGACCTGGACCAGGACGGACCGACGCGGCGCAAATTCCTCGCACGGCTCCAAGGGGAGATCAGCAAGCGCGGCACCATCGGGGTGCTCCGCCATGGGATCAAGCACGGGCCGCACCACATCGACCTCTTCTACGGCACCCCGTCGCCGGGCAACCCCAGGGCGGCCGAGCTGAACGGGGCCAACCGCTTCAGCGTCACCCGGCAACTGCGTTACAGCCGCGACGAGACCCAGCGGGCGCTGGACCTGGCGCTCTTCATCAACGGGCTACCGGTGGCGACCTTCGAGCTGAAGAACCGCCTGACCAAGCAGACGGTGGAGGACGCGGTCCTGCAGTACCAGCGCGACCGGGACCCGCGGGAGCGGCTCTTCGAGCTCGGCCGCTGCGTGGTGCACTTTGCCGTGGATGACCAGGAGGCGCGCTTCTGCACCCACTTAAAGGGCAAGGGCTCCTGGTTCCTCCCGTTCAATCAAGGCTGGAACGATGGGGCGGGCAATCCTCCCAATCCGGACGGGCTCAAGACCGACTACCTGTGGAGGCGCGTCCTCACCCGCGAGGGTCTGACCGACATCCTGGAGAGCTACGCCCAGGTGGTCGAGATCAGGGATCAAAAGACCGGGCGCAAGAGGCAGGTCCAGATCTGGCCGCGCTTCCACCAACTCGATGTGGTGCGCCGGCTGCTGGCCGACGCGCGGGCCAACGGCGTGGGGCGGCGCTATCTCATCCAGCACTCGGCGGGGAGCGGCAAGTCCAACTCCATCGCCTGGCTGGCCCACCAGCTCATCGGCCTCGAGCGGGACGGCGAGAGGGTCTTCGACTCCATCATCGTCGTCACCGACCGGCGCATCCTCGACCAGCAGATCCGCGACACCATCCGGCAGTTCGCCCAGGTGGGCGCCACCGTCGGGCATGCGGAGCATTCGGGGGATCTGCGCCGTTTCATCGCCGAGGGGAAGAAGATCATCATCTCCACGGTGCAGAAGTTCCCGTTCATCCTGGATGAGATAGGGGCGGAGCACCGGGGGCGCAGGTTCGCCATCGTGATCGACGAGGCCCATTCGAGCCAGGGCGGCAAGACCTCCGCGGCGATCAGCGAGGCGCTGGGCGAGCAACGGCCGGATCCAGAGGACACCATCAACGACGCCCTGGAGCGGCGGATGCAGGCAAAGAAGCTGCTCAGCAACGCGAGCTACTTCGCCTTCACCGCCACGCCCAAGAACAAGACCCTGGAGATCTTCGGCGACCCCGAGCCGCAGCCGGATGGCAAGGTCAAGCACCGACCCTTCCACGGCTACACCATGAAACAGGCGATCCAGGAGGGCTTCATCCTGGACGTGCTCAGCCACTACACGCCGGTCGCGAGCTACTACAGGCTGGTGAAGAAGGTCGCGGGGGACCCCGAGCTCGACAGGACGAAGGCGAATAAGAAGCTCCGCCGCTACGTGGAGGGCCATGAGCACGCAATCCGGCTCAAGGCCGAGATCATGGTGGATCACTTCCATGAGCAGGTGCTGGCGCTGGGGAAGATCGGCGGCGAGGCCCGCGCCATGGTGGTCACCGGCGGCATCGAGCGGGCGATTCAGTACTTCCACGCCGTCCGCGCGTACCTCGGCGAGCGCAGGAGCCCCTATCGGGCCATCGTGGCGTTCTCCGGCGAGCACGCGCTTGGGGAAACGAAGGTCACCGAGGCGTCACTCAACGGCTTTCCGTCGAGCCAGATCGCCGACCGGATCCAGGGGGACCCGTACCGCTTCCTGATCTGCGCAGACAAGTTCCAGACCGGCTACGACGAGCCGCTGCTGCACACCATGTACGTGGACAAGCAGCTCTCGGGGATCAAAGCGGTGCAGACGCTGTCACGCCTCAACCGCGCGCACCCGAAGAAGCACGATTGCTTCGTGCTCGACTTCATGAACGACGCCGACAGCATCCAGGCGGCGTTCGCTGACTACTACCGCACGACGATCCTCGCGGAGGAGACCGATCCGGATAAGCTGCACGACCTCAAGTCGGCGCTGGACGGCTCCCAGGTCTACGGCGATGCGCAGGTGGACGAGCTGGTAGGGCTGTATCTCGGTGGGGCGGACCGCGACCGGCTCGACCCCATACTCGATGCCTGTGTGGCCGTCTACACCGATCAGCTCGACGAGGACGGCCAGGTGGACTTCAAGGGCAAGGCCAAGGCCTTCCTGCGCACCTACGGCTTCCTCGCCGCGATCCTGCCCTACAACAACGCGGCTTGGGAGAGGCTCTCGATCTTCCTGACCTTCCTGGTGCCCAAGCTCCCCGCCCCCATCGAGGAGGACCTGGCGAAGGGCATCCTGGAGGCCATCGACATGGACAGCTACCGGGTCGAGAAGCGGGCGGCGGCGAAGATTCAGCTCCCCGACGCGGATGCCGAGATCTGCCCGCCACCACCCGGTGGAGGCGGTCACGCGCCTGAGCCGGAGCTGGACCGACTCTCGAACATCCTCAAGGGCTTCAACGACCAGTTCGGCAACATCCCCTGGACCGATGCCGATCGCGTCCACAAGCTCATCACGCAAGACATCCCCAGCCGCGTGGCAGCCGACGGGGCCTACCAGAACGCCAAGAGAAACTCGGACCGGCAGAACGCCCGTATCGAGCACGACAAGGCCCTGGCGCGGGTCATGACGGCCGTGCTGAAGGACGACACGGAGCTCTTCAAGCAGTTCATGGACAACGCCTCCTTCAAACGGTGGATGACCGACATGGTCTTCGGGCTCACCTACGAGCCCGCAGGACCGGGGAGCGCGGTAAGCCCATGACGCTGACCATCTACACCCTGCTGCTGCGCCTGCTGCTGCCGCTCGCCCTGGCGCGGCTCCTCTGGCGAAGCCTGAGCGCGCCGGCCTACCGGCGACGGATCGGCGAGCGTCTGGCGCTCGCACGCTCGCTGCCGGAGACCGCGGACGTCTGGGTCCACGCGGTGTCGGTGGGGGAGGTCCAGGCGGCGGCAACCCTGATAAGCCACTTGCTGACACGGGACCCGCCCCTGCGCGTCCTGGTGACCACCACCACGCCGACCGGGGCGGGTCGGGTCACGGACCTCTTCGGCGCGGCGGTGACCCATCGCTACACCCCCTTCGATCTCCCAGGGATGGTCGGGCGCCTCCTGGACCGGGTCCGGCCGCGGCTGATCCTGGTGATGGAGACCGAGATCTGGCCCAACACCCTGGCCGAGGCCGAGCGGCGCCGAATCCCGGTGGTGCTGGCCAACGCCCGGCTCTCCGCCCGCTCGGCCCGGGGTTACGGGCGGCTCCAGCCGCTGACCCGAGAGACGCTGAACCGTTTCGATCGTATCGCCGCCCAGGGGCAGGCGGACGCCCGCCGCTTCCTGGAGCTGGGCGCGGCCCCGCAGCGGGTGGAGGTCACCGGGAGCATCAAGTTCGATCAGCGGCTGCCGGCCAGCCTTCAGGAGCAGTCGGAGGCGCTGCGCCGGACCTGGGAGGGGCGGCCCGTCTGGGTCGCGGCAAGCACCCACGAGGGTGAGGAGGAGCCGGTGCTGGAGGCCCATCGGAGGGTTCGCGCCCAGGTCCCGAATGCCCTGCTGGTCCTGGTGCCGCGCCACCCGGAGCGCTTCGACCGGGTGGCCGACCTGGTGACGCGGGCCGGATTCACCCTGGTGCGCCGCAGCTCCCGCGGGTCGTGCGCAACGGACACGACCGTCCTGCTCGGCGACACCATGGGGGAGCTGCCGGTGTTCCTGGCCGCCGCCGATGCGGCCTTCATCGGCGGCAGCCTGGTCCCGGTGGGCGGTCACAACCCCCTGGAGGCATCCGCCGTCGGGGTCCCGGTGGCAACCGGCCCCCAGGTCTTCAACTTCGCCGCCATCGTGGAGCTGCTGGTGTCGGAGGACGCCGCCGTCCTGGTCCAGGACGCCGCGGGGCTCGCCGACCTCATGACCCGCTGGCTCACAGACGCGGCCGAGCGCGCCCGGGTAGGTGAGAGCGGGCGCCGGGTGGTGGAGCAGAACCGCGGCGCCCTGGGGCGGCTGATCGCCCTGATCGAGCCTTGCCTAACGGACTCCGAACCGCCGGCTTGACCCCCTATTTGAACAGTGACCAGACCTCCCGGAAGCAGGGCTGGGAGGAGTCCCCGATCCACTCGAAGCCCACCGACTCGGTGCACACCACCTGGATGCCGCTGTGGCGCATACGCTCGAGCACGTTCGCCTTTAGGGCAGGCTTGCGGGAGATGATGGCATCCTCGGGCACGAACACCTGATAGCCCCAGCGCTGGAGCCCGGAGACCGTCTGCACGATGCAGATGTGGGCCTCCATGCCCACCACTACCAGTTGGCGACGGTTCGGATGGGCGGAGATATTGCGCTCGAAGCCCGGGGCGGTGCAGCAGGAATAGGCGGTCTTCTCGGTTGGCTCGGAGTCAGCGGGCAGGTTGGCCCGGATGGAGTCGATGATGAGCCCTAACCCCTTGGAGTTGTGCTGGGTAGCGATCACCGGGACCCCGACCGCCTTGGCCGCGCTGATCAGCCGGTTGATGTTTGCCGTGACGGTCGCGAGCTCGTCCGGCGGCATGGCGGCGGCGAGGCGCTCCTGGGCATCAATGATCAGAAGCTGACAGAAATCCCGCTGGCAAAGCGGCATCTGGGCCTGGTGGACGCTCATGGGGTGTCCTCTCTACGGTTCGTTCTGGTGGGTGTGGCCTACGGCCCGCCGCCGTGGAACCGCGCGGGTGGACGGGGCCGAAGCGCCCGAGTGTGCGCCCAAGCCCTACCCTGAGCAAGAAATGACCGCAGGAAATGACTGCCGGCAGACTAATAGGTGGCCATGGCGGGATCGACCTCCCGGGCCCAGGCGGCGACACCGCCTTCCAGGTTGATCACCCGATTGAACCCCTGGTGCTCCAGGAAGCGGGCCACCTGGTAGCTGCGGATTCCGTGATGGCAGATGCAGACGATGGGACGCACCCGGTCCAGCTCCTTCAGGGCCTGAGGGATCCGCTGCATGGGGATGGACTGGGAACCCTCGATGCGGCAGATGGCAAGCTCCCAGGGCTCGCGCACGTCGAGCAGCAGGGGCCTATCCTGTGTTGAAGCCTCAGGGGCGGCCAGCAGCTCGGCCAACTCCCGGGGTTTGAGGCTGATCATGGCGGCCCCGCGCCCCTAGAAGACGAAGGCCTGGCCCCGGGGTGACGCCGCCAAGGGCGAGGCGCTAGTCTCGAACAGGGCCTCTCGCCGGAAATCCCGGGCGCCGACCCGGGTGATGAGGCTGGCCTCCATGGCCGGCGCCTCACCCAGGATGCAGAAGAGCCGCCCGCCCACCGCCAACCGCTGCTCGAGGGGGCCGAGCACCTCCCGGTCGGGCAGTGAGCCGTTGAGCGCGATCGCCTGAAAGGGACCACTCGGGACGGCCCCATCCAGCACATCCATCTCCAGGATCTGGGCCCCGGCGCAACCGAGCTCGGCCAGATTTCGGCGCGCAGCCGCCGCCAGGCTTGGGTCGGGCTCGACCCCAACCACCTCGCCCCCGAGCCGACACAGACAGGCGGTGACATAACCGGTGCCGCTACCGAGCTCCAGCACCTTGTCCCCCGGCTGCACCGCCAGCGCCTGGAGCATGCGGCCGATCACCTTGGGCGCCAGCATCCGGCAGTCAGGACCGAGGGGGATCTCGATATCGGCATACGCGAGTCCCTGGTAGGCATCCGGCACGAAGGGCTCGCGCCCGAGCCCTTCCATCACCTCAAGCACCCGTTCGTCGAGAACGTCCCAGGGACGGATCTGCTGATGGATCATGTTGAAACGGGCGCGGTCGCTGTCGGTGTCCACGGCTTGATTCCTGACTCCTGAAGACGGGGGTGCTCCGAAATGGCGACCCGCAAGGCTACGAGCTTTAGGGCTGACCCGCAACCTGGGTCGACACCTGGGTCGACACCTGGGTCGACACCTGGGTCGACACCTGAGGGCTTGACCCCTGGGTTGATATCGCGGAAACCACCCCTCGGACTGGCCCGGTGTAGCGCCCCTTACAAGGGTAACCGTACCGCACCGCCGAGCGGTTGGGGTACCATCCTGCCGGCGCGCGGTTAGGGCCCGGCTTGTCCATCCGGGGCGGGCCAGGGTGCCGAAGCCCGACGCGGCGCGATCGGGAGGTCGTCGGGTCGCGCCTTGAACCCAAACCAAAACTCATAAGGAGTCCTCCATGTCACTCATGTCCCGGTCCCTTGCCGAGCTGATCGGCACCTTCTGGCTGGTCCTCGGCGGCTGCGGCAGCGCCGTGCTGGCGGCCGCCTTCATGGCCGATATCGGCGGCAGCCAGGTCCATATCGGCATCGGCCTGCTGGGCGTGGCGCTGGCCTTTGGACTGACCGTGCTCACCATGGCCTATGCCATCGGCCACATCTCGGGCTGCCACCTGAACCCGGCGGTGACCGTGGGTCTGGTGGTCGGCGGGCGCTTCAGCGCTGCCGAGGCCCCGATGTACATCATCTTCCAGACGATCGGGGCCATCCTGGCGGCCTTCCTCATCCTGATCATCGCGCAGGGCGCCCCGGGCTTCACGCTGGGCGCCACCAGCCTGGCGGTGAACGGCTTTGGGGAGCTCTCGCCCGGCGGCTATGGTCTGATCCCGGCCCTCATCACCGAGGTGGTGATGACCGCCATGTTCCTCTTCATCATCCTGGGGGCCACCGACAAGCGCGGCATCGGCACCCATGCGGGGCTCGCCATCGGGCTGGCTCTGACCCTCATCCATCTGATCTCCATCCCGGTCACCAACACCTCGGTGAACCCCGCCCGCAGCACCGGACCTGCCCTGGTGCTGGCGCTCAATGGCCAAGGCCAGGCGCTGGCTCAGCTCTGGCTCTTCTGGGTCGCACCCATCCTGGGAGCGGCCATCGCGGGGGTGATCTACCGGATGTTCGAGACCGAGGCGAGCAAGTAGTACCCCGGAAATCCTTCAGGCCGGCGGGGCCCGAGCCCCGCCGGGCGCCCTCAGCCCTCCAGCAGACCGTAGCGGTGGAACAGGCCGACCAGGCCCTGGACCCGCCGCACCCCCGCTGGCCGATCCTTGGACGCCCCTCCACCACGACCTCCAGGCCCCGTGGGCGCATCCGGCTCAGCGGCAAGATCGGCTGCCAGCGCGCGAAGGTCCCGGGTGCCATCCAGCCGGCTCATCAAGCGCCGCGCGAGGGGGTCCAGGTCGAGGTTTCCATGGTCGCGGGTGGGCACCTCGGCCCGTCCGTCCTCCAGCCAGGCGCGCACCAGGGGCCGCGCCCGCGGGCGCTCGGGCAGGCCAGGGTCCAGGCGCCGCGGGTGGAGCCGCGCCTGGATCATCCCCCGGGCGAAGAGCCCAAACAGCTCGGCAAGGAGTGAGTCCAGATCCCCAGCCGCCTCCCGACCGGCGGAGTCGGCAACCGCGCGCTGGACCTGGGGCAACAGCTCCCCAAGCGGCAAGGCGTCGGGGTATGCCGCCGCGAGGAGCGTCAGGACCGCTTTGGTGAGCGGGTGACTGACCTCGGCGGTCACCCCGCTCGGGCGGGTAAACTCCACGGGGCGGCGATCGCGCGGCCGGCTCTGGGCCGGCGGACGCAGGTCGGCAACCAGGCTCAGCCGAGCGAAGCGGCCCAGGGACAGGATCTCCTCGGCCTGGGCGTCGTCGCGGATCAGCAGGCTCTGCCGAAAGCCCCGATTCACCAGGAAGTCCAGCCACTGCTCCACATCGAGCCCATCCTCGAGGTCCGCCAGGGCCGCCTCCACCGAGTCGCCGAGGCTGGCCGGGAATTGGGTGTGGAGCTCCGTGTCGCACAGATAGCGCAACCCCGCCGACTCGCAGGACTGGACGAAGTCACGGAACAGGACCGGGCTGTGGTGCTCCGCCAGGTACTCGAAATAGAGGTAGCTCGCGGGCGCGACCTCCAGTCGCCGCACCTCCTCCCGCAGCAGGGTAGCCGCCGCCCCCGGTAGATCCTTGAGCCCGCGCGCCAACCGATCGAGACCCGCGCGGGCCGCCGCGAGCCGTCCCGGCGGGTCCTGCGCGTCGCGGCAGGCGTCGAGCAGGATATCCCTGAGGGTGCCGCGCAGGCGCCAGCCCGGGAGCACGTTGTAGCTCAGATAGCAGATCCCATTGGGGGCCAGCAGACGCCGGGCCAACCACAGGAGGCGCGCCCGCACCTGGGGCGGGACCCAGGAGTAGACGCCGTGGGCGATGATGAAATCGTACTCGCCCAGGTCCGGATCCTGGTCGGGGTCCAGGGAACCGATGTCCCCCTGGCGTAGCCTGACGTTGTCGAGGCCGATTCGCTCAATCAGCCGGTTGCCGGCAGCGACCTGGGGGCCAGAGAGGTCGATGCCGAGGAAGCGGGCGCCGGGCAATCCCTCCGCCATCGGGATCAGGTTAGCGCCCGTGGCGCACCCCAGCTCCAGCACCCGGCAAGTCGCGGGCTCCGCCGCCTCGAGGCCCATCAAGCGGCCGAGGACCGCGAGCGACTCCGGGTGGGTCTCGGGGAAACAGAGGCCGTCGTAGAAGAGGATGTCGTAGGGATCCATCGGCGGGGTCCGCGGCCCGGGGGTGTGCCAGTTTGCCCCGACAAGCCCGTTGGGGCCAGGGACAAGACCTGTCAACGACCGCCGTCGGGTCTTTC
>JBLMWY010000440.1:0-6341 GCA_050257475.1 Bdellovibrio bacteriovorus | reverse complement strand
ATGGGCCGACCCCGGGTTCACCGAGTTTGTAAGTCGGGCTTCAGCCCGACAGCAACCTCTCCGGTTGCACAACCGTCGCAGTCGGGTTGAAGCCCGACCTACAGCCATCCTTCCGGCTGGTCCAGGCTTGGCCCATGTCCTACAACGACCTGCGCGAAGGGCGTTTCTCCGAGCCGGGGCGCGAGTACCTTGTGACCACCGTCGTACGTGGTCGGACCCCATGGTTTCGCGACTTCGGTGCCGCCCGCGCCTGCATCCGGCAGCTCCCCCGGGTCGAGGGTGAGACCGGTGCACGCTGGCTCGCCTGGGTCCTGATGCCCGACCACTTCCACGGCCTGGTGGGCCTCGGCGACGCGGCCGATCTGGCGACCCTGATGCGCCTGCTCAAGGGTGCGAGCGCCCATGCCGTCAACCAGGTGCGCGGGCGCAGCGGCCCAATCTGGCAGCCCTCCTACTATGACCGGGCCCTGCGGCGCGACGAGGACCGAGTCGCCGCGGCACGCTACATCGTCGCCAACCCCCTGCGCGCCGGCCTCGTCAGCCGCCTGGGCGACTACCCCCACTGGGACAGCGTCTGGCTGTAGACCGACCTGTAGGTCGGGCTTCAGCCCGACAGCGCCCTATCGAACGACATTGACCTCCCCCCCTTGCTAAACCCCGATCGACACAGCCGCAGTAAGAGTAGGTTGGACTTCAGTCCGACTGGGACCTCGCGGCCGGCCTCGACCGTCGCAGTCGGGCTGAAGCCCGACCTACAAGACTGGGTCTGTGTGGTCCAGTGACTACCGTGTTCACTCCTCCCACAACGCCGCCTCCCCCCTCCCGGTGAGGACATAGCCCTTGCGAAACAGCGGTGGCAGCACCCGCGGGACTGGGACCTCTTTGATCAGCCCGCAATCGATCAAGCGCCTCAGAACCTCCGGCGGGCAACAGTCGCTGGCCGGCAGGGCGCTGAGGCGCAGGTTCTTCAGGCAGGCGCGTTCCCGATCATCCAGCGCATCGCGAGTCATTGGTGGCCTCCCCGGAGTCTGGGTGCGAACGCCATCGTTGGCGCCAGGGTGAAGGGTAGCAACAAAGCGCGGATACCCGGGTGCAGATCTCCGCTGCTGTAGGTCGGGCTTCAGCCCGACTGCAACGGTGGTGCTTGCTGGCCAGGTCGCTGTCGGGCTGAAGCCCGAACTACCGGGCGAGGGCGCGGTTAGTGCCAGCGTCGCTGTCGGGCTGAAGCCCGACCTACCCTGTGGCGACCCCAGGGACCAAGGGGTAGTATGAGCGCGCAGCTCCATCCAAGCCCCTAAGCCCCATGAAGATCGTCATCCTGGGCGCCGGCCAGGTCGGCAGCTCGGTGGCCGAGAGCCTGGTCTCGGAGGCCAACGAGATCACTATCGTGGACAGCGAGTCTGGACGCCTCGCCCGGCTCCAGGACCGCCTGGACCTGCGCACCGTGGCGGGCAACGCGGCCCTGCCCTCGGTCCTGGAGCGGGCGGGGGTGGAGGATGCAGATCTTTTGATCGCGGTCACCCAGAGCGATCAGACCAACCTCTGCGCCTGCCGCACCGCGGCGACCCTCTTCAAGACCCCCACCAAGATCGCCCGGCTGCGCTCGGCGGACTATGCGCGCCACCCCCTGCTGCTGGACGCCAAGAACTTTGCGGTGGACCTCAGCATCTGCCCGGAGCAGATCGTCACCGATTACATCGTGAAGCTCATCGAGTTCCCGGAGGCCCTCCAGGTTCTGGAGTTTGCCGATGGGCTGGTGAGCCTGGTCGCCGTGCGGGCCTTCGAGGGCGGGCCCCTGGTGGGCCACCCGGTGTCGGACATGCGCCGACATCTGCCCGGCCTCGATGCCCGCATCGCGGCGATCTATCGCCGGGACCAGCCCATAGTCCCGGAAGGGAACACCCTGATCGAGGCGGGGGATGAGGTCTTTTGCCTGGCGGCCACCCGCGATATCCGCCGGGTGATGAGCGAGCTGCGCCGGCGCGACCGTCCCACCCGGCGCATCCTGATCGGCGGCGGGGGCAACATCGGGGAGCGGCTCGCCGTGGCCACCCAGGACCGCTACCAGGTGAAGGTGATCGAGGTCAACGAGGATCGGGCCAAGGACCTGGGGGCGCGACTGTCCCGCACCCTGGTCCTGGTGGGGGAGACGGCGGACGAGGCGCTCTTGAGCGCCGAGGGGATCGAGGACCAGGACTTCTTTCTGTCCCTGACGAACGACGACGAGATCAACATCCTCTCGGCCCTGCTGGCCAAGCGTCTTGGCGCCCGCCGGGTGCTGGCCCTGATCAATCGCCGCGCCTATGTGGACCTGGTCCAGGCGGATCGCATCGACATCGCCATCTCCCCAGCCCAGGTCTCCATTGGATCTCTGCTGGCCCATGTGCGGCGAGGCGACGTGGCGGCGGTTCATAGCTTGCGCCGGGGGGCCGCGGAGGCCCTGGAGCTGGTGGTGCACGGGGACCCGAGCACATCCAAGGTGGTCGGGCGGTCGGTGCAGCAGCTCGACCTGCCGCGGGGTGTCACCGTTGGGGCCATCGTTCGCGGTGAGACGCCGCGCGCCGGCGGCCACGATCGTCGCCAGGTGCTGATCGCTCACCACGACACCGTCATCGAGGCGGAGGATCACGTGATCCTGTTCCTGGTTACCAAGGACCTGGTGCCCAAGGTGGAGCGTTACTTCCAGGTCGGCCTCGGCTTCTTCTGATGCGCGCCCTGTGGTCCGTCGCCAACGTCCTGGGGCGGCTGCTGCTGGTCTTCAGCCTGACCTATCTGGTACCCATCGCCTCGGCCGTCTATTACCGCGACGGCACCCTGCCCACCTTCGTGGTCAGCCTGATCGCGTGCGTGCTCGCCGGCTTCCTGCTCGAGCGGGCCACCCGTCGCTACCGCACCGAGCTCAAGGCCCGGGACGGCTTCATCCTGGTGGCCCTGGCCTGGACCCTCACCGCCGCCATCGCCAGCGTGCCCCTGATGCTGCACGAGCCGCGGACGCTTGATGAGCCCCTGAGCTTCACCGACGCCTTCTTCGAGACCATGTCGGGCCTCACCACCACTGGGGCGACGGTGATGTTCGGACTCGATACTCTGGCCCCCTCGATTAATCTGTGGCGCCACACCCTGAACTGGCTGGGCGGCATGGGGATCATCGTGCTGGCGGTGGCCATCCTGCCCCTGCTGGGGGTTGGCGGCATGCAGCTCCTGCGGGCCGAGGTCCCCGGCCCCATCAAGGACACCAAGCTCACCGCCCGCATCGGCGACACCGCGGCCATCCTGTGGACCGTGTACCTCGGGATCACCATTGCCTGCATCCTTGCCCTCAAGGGGGTCGGCATGGGTTGGTTCGACGCCATCTGCCATGCCTTCGCCGCCCTGTCCCTGGGGGGCTTCTCGACCAAGGACGCGAGCGTGGGGGCCTTCGACTCGCCGGCCATCGAGGGGGTCCTGATCGTCTTCATGGTGATCGCGGCGCTCAACTTCGCGACCCATTACGCCGTCTGGCGCTCCCGCAGTCTGCGCGCCTATTGGCGCGACGCCGAGGCCAAGGGGGTGCTCCTGGTGCTTCTGGTCAGCACCCTTGGCTGCGCCGGCTACCTCTGGTTCGTCGGAACCTACACGGACCCCCTGACGGCCCTGCGGCATGTGGCCTTCAACCTGGTCTCCATCGCCACCGACTGCGGGTTCGCCAGCGTCGACTACGCCCAGTGGCCCATCTTCGTGCCCTTTTGGATGCTCTTCCTGTCCTGCGTCACCGTGAGCTCAGGCTCCACTGGGGGCGGCATCAAGATGATCCGCACCCTGATCCTGGTGCGCCAGAGCGCCCGTGAGCTCCGCCGAATGATTCACCCTACCCTGGCCGCGCCGGTCACGGTGGGCGGGTCCCGCATCCCCAACAGCGTGGTCGTCGCGGTCCTGGGGTTCATCTTTCTCTATTTCATGAGCATCGTGGTGATGACCTTCCTGCTCATCTTTGGCGGGCTCGACTTCATCTCCGCCTTCACCGCGGTCATCGCCTGCATCAATAACGCCGGCCCGGGTCTCGGTCAGGTCGGTCCCGCCACCAATTACCACAGCCTCACCGACTACGAGATCTGGGTCTTGAGCTTCACCATGCTCCTCGGGCGGCTGGAGGTCCTCTCCCTGCTCATCCTGTTCACGCCCCAGTTCTGGCGGAAGTAGGGGCACGGATCGGATGGAACCCGGGCCCGGCGGCTAGTCCGCCCCGCCCCTTAGCGGTTTCTTAACGCCCTCGCCTCCGCTCTTAGTCCCGTCTTGACGGGGAATCGCCTAGAGTTCCTGGCACCACTGCAGAAGCCGTATGGAGATGTCATGGACCTGCTCTACCTCGCCCTGGGCTTGGGCTTCTTTGCCCTGACGGCCCTGCTGGTCCTGGCCTTCGAGCGCATCCGGAGGCCCTGATGGCCCTGACCAACCTCATCGCCTTGATCGTCGCCCTGGGCCTCTTTGCCTATCTGGTGGCCGTGCTGTTCTTTCCGGAGCGCTTCTCATGACCGGAAACGGATATGTCCAACTCGCCCTCTACCTGGTCGCCCTCCTCGGGCTGGCCTGGCCACTGGGGCACTACATGGCGGGTGTCTACCGGGGCGAGCCCCCGCGGTGGATGCATTGGCTGCAGCCCGTGGAGCGCGCCCTGTACCGCCTCTGTGGGGTCAAGCCCGACGACGATATGCCCTGGACCCGCTACGCCTTCGCCATGCTGGTCTTCAACCTCTTGGGTTTCCTCGCCGTCTATGCGCTGCAACGCTTCCAGGTCTGGCTGCCGCTCAACCCCGAGGGCCTGGCCGCAGTGACCCCCGATTCGGCCTTCAATACCGCGGTCAGCTTCGCCACCAACACCAACTGGCAGGGCTATGGCGGCGAGACCACCATGAGCTACCTGACCCAGATGCTGGGGCTCGGGGTGCAGAACTTCCTCTCCGCCGCCACCGGCATGGCCGTGCTGGTGGCCCTCATGCGCGGCTTCACGCGCAAGGAGGCGAGCGGGGTGGGCAATTTCTGGGTCGACATGACGCGCTCGGTCATCTACATCCTGCTGCCCCTGTCCCTGATCCTGTCGCTCGCCCTGGTCAGCCAGGGCGTGGTGCAAACCTTGTCGCCTTACGCCAAGGTCGAGCTGGTCCAGCCCTACGAGCACGGACACGCTAACGCCGGAGCGGATGGCGCCGTCGTGCAGGACGCCCAGGGCAATCCGGTGATGGAGAGAGCAGTCTCCACCGAGCAGGTGATCGCCGTCGGCCCGGCGGCATCCCAGATCGCCATCAAGCAGCTCGGCACCAACGGCGGCGGCTTCTTCAACGTCAACTCGGCCCATCCCCTGGAGAACCCCACCCCCCTGTCGAACTTCCTAGAGGTTCTGGCGATCCTGCTGGTCCCGGCCGCTCTGTGCTTTACCTTCGGCCGTTTCATCGGGGACATGCGCCAGGGTCGGGCCATCCTTGCGGCCATGACCCTGGTGTTCGTGGCGCTGCTCGGGGTCTGCGTCTGGGCCGAGCAGGCGGGCAACCCCCTGTTCGCGAGGATGGGGCTGGCGACAGAAGCCTCGGAGCAGCAGGCCGGCGGCAACATGGAGGGCAAGGAGACACGCTTCGGCATCACCAACTCGGCACTCTGGGCCACCGCCACCACCGCCGCCTCCAATGGCTCGGTGAACGCCATGCACGACTCCTTTACCCCCTTGGGGGGTCTGGTGCCCCTATGGCTGATGCAGCTCGGCGAGGTGATCTATGGAGGCGTGGGCTCGGGGCTCTACGGGATGCTCGTGTTCGCCCTCATCGGGGTCTTCATCGCCGGGTTGATGATCGGCCGCACGCCGGAATACCTGGGGAAGAAGATCGAGTCCTTCGAGGTCAAGATGGCCGCCGTGGCCATCCTGGTGCCGCCCCTGGTGGTGCTGGTGGGCACCGCGATGGCGGTGGTGCTGGACGCGGGCAAGGCCGGCATCCTCAACCCCGGTGCCCACGGCTTCTCCGAGGTGCTCTACGCCTTCTCATCGGCCGGAAACAACAACGGAAGCGCCTTCGCGGGGCTCTCCGCCAACACGCCCTTCTACAACACCCTGCTCGGCTTGGCCATGCTGATGGCGCGCTACTGGCTGGCCGTGCCCGTGCTGGCCATTGCCGGGTCCTTCGCGGCCAAGAAGATCGTGCCCTCGTCGGCGGGGACCCTGCCGACCCACACGCCGCTCTTCGTCGTGCTGCTTATCGGCACCGTGCTCCTGGTGGGAGCCCTCACGTTTGTGCCCGCCCTGGCCCTCGGCCCCGTGGTCGAGCACCTCCAGATGATGGGCATAGGGTAGGTCGCCACAGGGCAGGTTGGGCTGA
>JBLMWY010000439.1:0-6610 GCA_050257475.1 Bdellovibrio bacteriovorus | reverse complement strand
GGCGACGCAGTCCTCGTCGATCCAGCGTGAGAAGGCCTGGTAGTTGTTCTTGCCGGTGAGCTGGATCAGACCCCGACCACGGAATCGGTAGCCGTCACCGCTGGCCTCACCGCCGTTGCCCATGCGGTTTGCATAGACTCGATTGGCGATCCGCTCCGGCCTGCGGGCGTAGCTGGCTAGGAGTGCCGGATCCCTGAAATAGCGGGGAAACACCTGCAGGAGCCGATCAGCCGAATAGTTGAGATTCTCGGACACCGTCTTGAGCCGCATCGACTCATGGGCCACCTGGGCGAGGAAATGGGCAATCCGCCGCAGGGTTGCGATGCCGTGGCCGCCCATGGCCGCGTTGAGGTCGTCCAGGTACCGATCCGCATTGCCCGGACTGACCCCAAGCTGTGTCAAAACGCCCTTAGTGATCTGCATCGCCGTCTCTCTCGGTGCTGGGTTTGAGGTTCGTCGCCCTAGGCTTCGGTTGGCGGAGATGGTGACCCATACTGATACTGGGGACTGGGCGACCGTCCGGTCGCTAAAGCAAAGACCACGAAAAGGTCCGAATCAAGGGCGGCGCTCGTGTCGGCCTGGCTTCGCCGAAGTCCGGGTGTTTCCGTGCCGCAGCGCCGGCATCACAGTCGCGGGGCTTGGGCCCCGAGGTCCGATGGAGGATGGAAGTGGATCCGACCAGGGCTCGCCAGCGTACCACCGCGATCGTCACGGCCGCGATCGGCCTGACCTTGCTCACCGCCGGAGGTGAATCTCTGGCCGCGGCCACCATTAGCTGTGCCGAGCTCTCCGATCCGGACCGCGTCCGTGTCCTGTTGGAGGTGGGCGCCGAGATCGAGTGGCTCCAGATCGTGACCCCGGAGTTCCTCTGGGGCGCCCCGGGTCAGCCCGAGACCAGGGGGTTCCCGGCCGGAAAACGCGATGTCTCGCCCAATCTCGTGGGGCGGGAGGGCGTCTATGTGGAGGCGCTTAGGGACGCGCCGGGAGCGCTTCGCGCCGTGGATTTCGGCGTCTCGGATCCCGACGCCTTGGAGCTGGAGGGGCTGCGGGGTTCCCTCGCGCTTCACGAGCCCTTTCTCGACGACCGCGCCATCGGCTCCCTCTACTACAGGGCCATGGGGGACCTGCTCTCTGTGGTGCCCCTGTCCTGCCGCCGATATCCAGACTGACGATTGGCGACGGCCCAGGGTAACCGAGCGCACCAGTGATCGCTTGCCCCTAGGCGCAACCGGTCTCGGCCCCTGTTGACTCCCAGGCCCGCGAGCTAATCTCCTCCGCCGTCCGGAAGAGGGCAAGCTCCAGCTCCGGCGTCCAGGGCTGGTCCGCCCGCCGTTGTCGGCGGAGTCGCTCCAGGGTCCCGGGGTCACCGATCAGCCCCAGGGTCTCCACCGCCACCTGGCGCAGCCAGAGAAGGTCCCGCTCCGCCCAGCGGCGCCCCGTCGCGATGCCGGTAAAGTCTCCCAGGGCCAAGCGCTCCAGAAGGTCCTTCTGGCCGGTGTCGAGCAGGTCGCCGAAGGCGCGGATGGCATAGCCCTTGAGGGCCACGTCGGGCCGCTCCCGCAGGCTCAGATCCAAGTAGCGTCGTGCCCAGGGGTCCCGCAGCTTGAGCCGGCCGATGAGATAGGCGATCTGTCGGCGCCGGTCGCGCTGCAACCTGGGGGAGGCGCCGGTGAAGCGTCGCGGCGCCCCGGAGCCGGGATCGATGTAGGGTAGGAGCGCCTCTTTCGCCACCCGGGCCGGATCCACCAGGCTGAGGGAATCGGTGATCGCCCAGCTCGTCGCTTGACCGGTATCAGTACGGTGGAACTGCTCAATCAGGCGATCATCGGCCTCGGGGCGACGCAGCATGGCCAGCAGGAAGGCCGCAACGGGCCTCACCTGCTCGTCGCCTTCGATCAGGTGCCGCTCGATCCCGGCCACATTCGCGCCGATCCAATCCTCTAGGAGCCCCGCCAGGACCGGCCGCTCCGTGCGCACGGCTGCCAGCGCCGGGGGGCCCAGGGAGCGCAGGGCCGCGATGGCCGCCAGTCGCACCGGGCTGTACTCCACCACCCGCTCACCTAGCCAGTTGATGCGGGCCGGCGCGAAGGCGATGCGTACCAGGTGGGGGATCGTCGCTGGATCCTGGAGCCGATGGATGGCGTGCACCGCCCGGGTGCGTACCTGAACCCGAGGCTCGTAGTCCGGGTTGGCGAGCCGAAGGAGGGCGGCGACCAACTGCTCGCGCAGGAGCGGATCAAGGGGGGCATCAGCGTTCTCCTCGACGCAGCGGACCGCCAGGAGCACCCGCTCGTCCTGGCCCGCACTGGACCCGTGAAGGATGGTCCCAGCCAGGGTGTCCAGATCGTCGGTCATGCCGGCGAGCAAGATCAGGGTCTGGGTCCACCAGCGCAGCCGCGACAACCGCCCCAATGTGGCGGCGATGTCGTCCACCCGCTCCCGCCAATCCGTCTGGCTACGCAAGGCATCCGCGCAGCAGTAGGCCTGCAGGCCCGGGTAGGGGAACTGGATCCGATCCTGCCCCACCCGTGTGAGCAGGCGCGCCTCCACCAGGGTGTCGAGCATCTCCAGGAGCCCATACTCCCGTCTGTGGCGGACGGGATCCAGCACCTCAAGGGCCCGCTCCAGCGGGAGGGAGCGGCAGCGCCGAAACTGGAGCTCTTGGGCCAATGCCCGTAGCGACTCCCGTGCGCGACCCCGAATGCCGCCTCGCGACGGCAGGGAGCCCAGGGCCGAGTCGAGGTAGCCGGCGAGCACGGCGGTGCGGGAGCGTGGCGGCCGCCCGGCGCGCGTGTCCTCCAGCATGCGGAAGAGCAGCCAGGCGATACCCGCTAGGTCGAAGAGCCGATGCTGCCTCAGGGCCTCGCCCAGCTCCTCGCCGGCGGGGTCTCCGAGACTGGACAGATAGGTCTCGACCCGCGGGAACGACAGGGGCTTGACCACCAGGAAATCGGTGACGGGAAGCCCCGACGTGAATTGCTCGTGAAACTGGCCAGGGTCGCAGACAACCAGGAACCGGTGCCGCACCCCGCGTCGCGCCAAGGACGAGAGCCCCTGGAACAAGGCTTGGCGGTCGCCCCCGGCCAGGGCGTTGGTGCTGTCGATTAACACCACCAGCGTTGGACCCTTGGGGTCGGTCCAGAGGTCATGGAAGCGCCGCGACAGAAGCTCTGGCCAAAAACGGCGCAGGGCGGCGCAGAGCAGCTCTTCGGTCCCGCGGCCGCGGGCCGCTCCGATGGCCCCCTCGTCGCCCCCATCCCGCATCAGGTCAAGCAGCAAGGGTATGGGGCCCACGCCCGCCGCTCCCTGCAGGGCCTCCTCGGCCAGGTTGCCAACCAGGCGGCGCAGGTAGATCGACTTGCCCATCCCCTCGCCCCCCAACAGGACCACGCAGGGGGGCTGTTGGGGGTTTGGGGCCAGGAGCAGCTCCCGGGCGATCTGCTCAATCTCGTAGCCGGCCTCCTCGGCCTGCCCTAGCCGAGCCAGCGTCGCGGCGTCGGCTGAGGCCGGGGCGCGGATCACCTCGATCGGCGGGGGAGACTCCATCCCCAGCAAGCCCTCACGGCTCCAGGCGACCATGGCCTGGACGGCCTCCCGCAGGGGATCCGCGGCGAGCAGCCGGCCCTCTGCAAGGCGCATGGAGAGCACCGGGATGGACCAATCCAGCGAGCGTCGCTCGTAGAGCACCCAGCGCGCCTCGTTGAGGGCCTGGTCCACTACCCCGTGGCGTAGTAGCGACTGGAAGAACCGCCGGGTCAGGGCCTTGGAGGCCTCCATGGGCATCCGGTCCTGCATGGCGACCACCGCCGGAACGCCGGCGGCGACCAGCTTGGGCCCCAAGCCCACGAAGGCCTGGGTCGTCGCCTCGTCCCGAGCGGCGCTCTCGCAGGCGGCCAGATAGACCAGCCTCGGCAGGGGCGTGGCGGCCCCCCAGCGGGCCGCCAGCTCATCATCGGTCACCAGGTCCGCGGATCCATCCGGGGACTCCAGGAGCAGCCGGGTGCTGCCCGGACTGCCGGCGGCGCCGGGGCGGAAGGCGCCGTGGGCAATCAGGTGCACCACGTGGAACTGACGCATCAGGTCGCTCAGGGCGGCGATCCCGGTCACGCCGGGGAGCACCCGAGCGCCACGCCCGCTCAGCGTCTGCGTCAAGGACGGGGAGAGGCCGCTGCGCCCGGGCAGGATGGCGATCGCCAGCGAGGCAGGGGAGGCCAGGGTGGAGAGCCCATCCCACAGGCTTGCGACCTCGCCCTCCACATCCACTGGGGCCAGGCTCCAGGCGTCGAGCCCGTCGGGGTTGGCCACCGCGATCAGCACCCGAACCGGCCGCTCGCCGAGCGGCGCCGGTCGGTCCTGCTCCAAGGCCGTGTAGCGGGAAAAGGGGGTCTCCATCGCGACGGCGGCGGGCAGGGCGCGGGCGTCCTGGCGCAGGATCAGGCGCTCCCAGCGCAGGGCCTCGAGCTCGCTGGCGTCCGGGTCAATCTGCAGGCGCAGCCGCAGCCGACCCCCGCAGCGCTCCCGCGCCCGCGCCAGGGCCTGGTCATAGGCGCGCTGGATGGGTCTGGAGAACAGGGCCTCGCTCAGGGTGGTGCCGTAAGCGGCCACGTCGAGGCTCTGGGCCCGGAGCGCCTCCTGATCCAACGCCAGGAGCCCGCCGAAGTACTGGGCGGCGCCTTCAACGACGGCCTCCACCGGGTACTGGGCTCCCTCGGCGCGGCCGATACGGATCAGGAGATCGACGCAGCAGGATTCCATCGTCAGCTCCGTTTCCAGCGCCTCGGGGGGCGGCCTACCACGCTGGCGGGACCCCGGATCGGCGGTCCGCGTCGCCTCGTGCTCAAGCCCCGCGGTGGGTGCCGACGGCCTGCTCCACTAGACCCCGGTGGAGCTCGAGCAAGGCGTCCCGATGGGCGAAGCCCTCGGCCACCAGGGTCTCGATGTCGCCGTTGGCCGCCACCCGGGTGCAGGCCACGAGGGTCTTCCCGGCCTGCGACGCCGGGTCAGCGGCAACATAGGTGGTGACGCTGAATCCTGCCGCCGTCTCCTGGGTGACAGCGGTGGCGCCGAAGGCGGCACTCTCGCTGGCCGCCGCCGTTGCCCCCTGCGTGGAGGCGCTGGTGGCCGAGGTGGTCGCCGCGGCTCTTAGGGTGAGCGCCTCGCGCCCGCGCTCGGCCTCGCCGGGCTGGGCGACCGGCAGGCGCACCGCGGGGTCGCCGATCAGGGCATAGCCCCGGGCGTCGTTGTTGGCGGTCCAGAGGCCGGCCAGCTCATAGGGATCGGACTGCTTGCCGAACTCGATCTCCTCCAGCTCATCGGCGAGCACCGTGGAGAGCTCGGAGTAACGCTCGTTGAAGAACTCCAGGGCCGAGCCCACCGGGTGGCCGTCGAGCAAGCGGTGCAGGGTGCTGCGGAAGACCTCCGTCTGGGTCCCCGCCTTCTGCCAGCGGAAGGAGTAGGTCCAGGCCCGCTCCACGTGGCCGATCACCGCCAGGGCCCCGCCCCGGGGCAGCCCGAGCATGCGGGTGGGCAGCCCGGCCAGGAAGGGCCGGGGCGCGATCCGGGCGCGCTCCTTGAATGCCTGCTTGGCGAAGTCGTCGAGCTCCGGGGTGCCGGCCCCATAGCAGGCGAAGAAGAAGGCAATGAGCCCGAGCAGGTTGGCCTCTGAGCCCAGATCGTCCCCGGCGAAGTAGAAGTCCTGCGGGATGGGGCCTCGGTGGGCGCCAGGCCCCGGCCAATCCTGACAGAGCAGGGCGCCCTGGTGTGGGATCTGGCGGGGGCTGGTCATGGGGAAGTCCATGCCATGGCTGGCCGTGAGGAGCAGTGAGGGTGTCTCGTCGCCGCCGAGCAGGCGGGCCAGCCGGGCCTTGGTGGCCTCCTCGGCCAGGGCGGTCTCGAAGCTCCAGTCGGCGAACTGGCCGGCGAGCTGATCCTTGAGCGGCGCCACCAGTTGCTTGGCGCTCAGGTTGGTGGCCTGGTCCAGAGGGTTGGCCACCCCAAAGAGGCGCATCCGGCGTGGCAGCTTGAGCGAGCCAGTCTCTGTCTCCACGACGCTGCGGGCATAGTTGGCGTAACCATCCAGGGTGTTGAAGTGGATGCGCCCCACGGCGTACTGGACATCGAGCTGGGACTGGAAGCGGTAGGGGATCTGCTCGGGGCTGCCGCAGACCAGCAGGTAATATGGCACCTTGTCCGGGTCCGCCGGGCCCGGTCCCATCTTGCGCGGGGCGCGCGCCAGCCAGGCGGACTTGGAGTCGTCCGGCCGATAGCCCTCGGCACCCGCGTAGATCCGGAAGCGCCCCCCCGCCTGCGCCTCGCGGAGCCTGAGCAGGGGGCTCAACGCCTCCTGGATCGCCGGGTCCGCGTCATGGGCGAAGACGATGCCCCAGCCCGACGCATCGAGCCGCTTGGGGTCCACCCCCTCCTTGACCCCCAGGTGCTTGAGCCCCTTCGACTCATGCCGGAAGCGCAGCTCGCTCAGATTCTCCGGCTTCGCCTCGCCCCTGATGAAAGCGGAGAGCTCTGCCGCGCTCATGGGCGGCAGGTCGTATTCGCCGCTCTCGCCGTTGATGCCGTTGAAATACAGCAGCTCGTCGCCGCCTTGGTCAGGTAT
>JBLMWY010000438.1:0-4565 GCA_050257475.1 Bdellovibrio bacteriovorus | reverse complement strand
ACGGGGTCCAGGCCCAGGCGCTCTCCGGCGAGCTGCTGCTGCGCACCCGCCCCCAGGAGCCCTTCGGCGCCCTGGAGCTCATCTTCAGCATCCGGCGGCTCCCGGTCCCGCCCGGGGCCTCCGCCATCGGGGCCATCGCGGCGGCCCTGGCGCTGGTGCTGCTCGGCGGCACCTCGCTCCTGTGGCGTCTGGGGGCGCGGCAGATCGCGCTCGCCGGTCAGCAGCAGGCCTTCGTCTCGGCCGTGAGCCATGAGCTCAAGACCCCGCTGACCAGCATCCGAATGTACGCCGAGATGCTGCGGGCCGGATTCGCCGACGAGTCGCGCCGGGAGACCTATTACCGGTACATTCACGAGGAGAGCGAGCGGCTCTCGCGACTCATCGCGAACGTCCTGCAGCTCTCCCGGATGAGCCGCGGCGACCTGCGGGTGGCGGTCCAGCCGGTGGAGATCGCCCAGCTCATGGAGCTGGTCCGCGAAAGGGTCACGGCCCCGGCGGAGCGGGCCGGGTTTCGGCTGGAGCTGGGCTGCACCACCCCGGGGCTGGTGCAGGCCGACCCGGACGCATTCGTCCAGGTCCTGATCAACCTGGTGGACAACGCGCTCAAGTTCGCGGCCCACGCTGAGCCCAGGCTGATCGAGATCGGCTGCGAGCGGCTCGATGCCCACTGGTGGCGCTTCCGGGTGCGGGACTACGGACCCGGTGTGCCCAGGGCGAGCCGCCGCCGGATCTTCCGGCTCTTCTACCGGGGTGAGGAAGCGGTGAGGCAGGCCGTCCCCGGCACCGGCATCGGGCTCGCCCTGGTCCAGGGGCTGACCCTCGCCATGGGAGGCCGGGTGACGGTGGTCAACCGGGAGCCTGGGGCAGAGCTCCGCGTCGATTTGCCTGCCGCCGACGGCCCCGCTTGAAACGAGACGCCTCCCGCCGCGCTCGCAGACCGGGACTCGGCCGGGAACAATCGGGAGCGCCCCACGCCGGAGCTGCACCGCCGCCTGAGCCGGCGGGCCGCTCAAACCAAGCGGCGCCCGATCCGGGCCGTGAATGACCCGTCAGAACAGGCCGCTGATGGTCCCCTGCCCGTCCACGTCGATGTCCAGCGCGGCCGGCCGCCGGGGCAGGCCGGGCATGGTCATGACCTTGCCGGTGTAGATCACCACGAAGCCCGCCCCGGCGGAGACCCTGGCGCCGGTGACGCTAAGCCGGAAACCCTTTGGACAACCGGTGAGCTTGGGGTTGTCAGACAGCGAGTTCGGGGTCTTGGCGATGCACACCGGCAGCCCCCCGTAACCGAGGTTGGTGATCTGTTTGATCTCGCGCTGCGCATCGGCGGAGAAATCCACCGCGTCGGCACCGTAGAGGTTCACCGCCAGGCAGCGGACCTTGTCGTCCAGTGGCATCTCCAGCGGGTACAGCGGTGTCAGAGTCGAGGGCCTGTCGCATGCCGCAACCACCAGCTCCGCCAGCTCCAGCCCGCCCTCGCCGCCGGACTCCCGGTAATCGGTAATCGCCGCCGGCACTCCCAGATCGCGGCAGGCGGCGAGGATCTCGTCCAGCTCCTCCGGGGGATCGTCCAGGAACCGGTTGACCGAGATCGCCACCGGCACCCCGAAGCGCCCCAGATTCTGCACGTGCCGCTGCACGTTTGCGATTCCGTGCACGGCGATGGCGCGACGGGTGACCACCAACACCACGGCAGCGGGGGCCATACGGCCGATCCGGCACTTGATGTGGAAGAACTTCTCGGCCCCCAGGTCGGCGGCGAAGCCGGCCTCGGTCACCGTGTAGTCGGCCAGCTTGCGCGCCAGCTTGGTGGCGACGATCGTGTTGCAGCCGTGGGCGATGTTGGCGAAGGGCCCGCCGTGCACCAGCGCCGGAACGCCCTCGATGGTCTGAACGAGGTTCGGCTGCATGGCGTTCTTCATCAGCGCCGCCATCGCCCCAGCGGCGCCGATGTCGCCGGCCCGCACCGGTTTTCCGAGCGAGTCATACCCCAGGATGATGGCGCCCATGCGCGTCTTGAGCTCTGCCAGGTCATGGGAGAGCCCCCACACGGCCATGATCTCGGAGGCGGCGGTGATCTCGAATCCGTCCTCGCGCATCACGCCGTTCAGCCCCCGCCCCTCCAAGCCCACGACGATGCTGCGCAGGGAGCGGTCGTTCATGTCGATCACCCGCTTCCATACCAGGCTGCGCGGGTTGATCTCCGGCACGCCCTTGTGGTGCAGATGGTTGTCCAGCACCGCTGAGAGCAGGTTGTGGGTGGCGGAGACCGCGTGCAGGTCTCCGGTGAAATGCAGGTTGATCTCCTCCATGGGCAGCACCTGGGAATAGCCGCCCCCGGCGGCCCCGCCCTTCATCCCCATGCAGGGGCCCAGCGACGGCTCACGGATGGCGCCTATGGCCCGCTTGCCGAGCCGCGCCAGGGCCTGGGTCAGACCGATGGTGGTGGTCGTCTTGCCCTCGCCGAAACGGGTCGGGGTCATGGCCGTGACCAGGATCATCCGGCCGTCGGGCCGGTCACCGAGACTCTCCATGATCGAAAGGGGCACCTTAGCGATGTGCTGGCCATGGAGCTGCAGGTCGCCGGTGGTGAGGCCTACCGACTCCGCGACCTCCAGAATGGGTCGCAGCCTCGCCTCGCGGGCGATCTCGATGTCCGATCTCATGGGGGCTCCGATGGGCCTCAGCGGGAGACTGGCGGGCCGAAGGCGCCCAGCACCCCGACCAGCGACTCCCGGCTCAACACGTGCTCATTGAGGAAGTCCAGGAACAACCGGGTATCGAAGACGACATGGATTCCGGGGGGCGCGAGCTCGCCAAGGCCCTGGTCCGAGACCAGGGTGATGTCATCCCGCCCCACCCCCTCGCGGGCGCACAGCTCGGCGATCACGCCCTCGCGGTCCGGGGCCGCCAGTGCCTCACCCGAGGTCTCGCCGGCAAAGGTCATGGCGTCCTCGTCCATGGGTGCCTCGACGCCGTAGCAGTGGTCCAGGGCCAGGTGGTCGCGCAGCCGGTCGGTGAGCATGGTGAAGGCGCGCGAGGCCACGGCAACCTGATATCCCATGGTCTTGAGGGTCTGGATCAGCTCCGCCGTGCCCGGGGTCGGTGGCGCGGCCTGCGCCAGCTTGTCAACCACCTCCACCGGCAGCCCCTCCAGCCGCTCAAGTGCGGCCGCGAGACAGCCAGCGGGGTCCCCCGCCGGGTAGATGGCCTGAAAGTCCCCCTGATGGATGCCCGCCTGGCGCAGGATCTCGTCGCGGGTCGCCCCGTCCATGAAGCTGCCGGAGAGATCGAACAGCAGGACCCGCTTTTTCTTGTTGAACACGTTCCGGTCCTGGAACAGGGTGGCGATACCGAGACCCGCCATGTTCTGGCGAAGCGTCGACTGCAGGTTCTCCAGCGGCAGCGTACTGTGACGGATGTCCACCAGCAGCTCCATCAGGAAGATGCGCTCGCGCGCGATCATCTGCGCGAGCTCGATGTTGACCCGGTAGCTGCTGAGGCACTCGGACACCGCAGCGATGATCCCCGGCCGGTCGCGCCCGACCAGGATCAGGAGCAGATTCACCCGCTCCGCGCTGCGCGCCACCGGTTGGTATTTCTCGACCCTCAGGTCGAGACCAGTGTGATCCGCGATCTCCGCGACCAGCCGCTCGATCTCATCCGCGGACGCGTCCGAGCCGCCGAAGTCCACCACCAGGAACACCGTGAAGAGCCCGTGCAGCACGTCCTGGCGCAGATCCATCACGTTGCCGCCGATGCCGGCGATTGGCGTGGTGATCTGCTGCACCAGACCCACCGCGTCGGGACCCGTGCCGTGGAGGATGTAGAGCTTCTCGTTCATCGCCGTCTCGCCTTGGGGTGACGCCGTCACAGCGGGCAGGTCGCGCGATGCTGCCTCAAGGCCCGGGTTCAGGCAACCTGCCGGACCTGGATCCCGTGGCTGCTCAGGAGCGGCGCGCGGCGTCACCCGATCGCGGCATCGGCCAAGCGAGGAGGTCCGGCGCGCACATCCAATGCGGATCTGACCTCGGCACCTTCCCGGCGCCTCAAGCACTACCCCCTGCGTCCCGGCCGGAAGCGGCGGCGCGATCCATCTCGGTAAGCCATCGACCGTCGCTGTTCCACCGGGCAGTTGTAAGGCGGCTACACTAGCCGGCGCCGGCACCAGCCGCGCATGATCAGGACCCGGCGATGCCGAGGAACTCACCTCACTGACTGTTACCAGGGCATGACCCAGCTCTTCGATCGCCTCCCCGACCGGCTCTTCTCGCCCCTCGCCAGCGCCAACCGGCGGATCTATGGGGCCCTGCTGCTCGACCTCTACCCGCTGTTCTTCGATCAGATCCACGCCGATGTCTTCCCCTCCCGGGACACGGTGCGCCAGGAGATCGAGGAGCGCCTGGCGGTGATGGCAGCGGCCTGGCAGGAGGAGCCCGACGCGGCGTCGATACCCGTGTCCCCAGCGGAGCCGGAGGCCACCCCGGCGGCCCAGGCCTACCGCCGGCTGCTAGCGGCCGGCTGGATCGAGGAGGAGATGGAGGGCTACCGGGTTCGGGTCACGG
>JBLMWY010000437.1:0-6310 GCA_050257475.1 Bdellovibrio bacteriovorus | reverse complement strand
GTCATATAGACCTCGCCCCGGGCCTCCAGCACCCGCGGCCAGCCCTCGCCGATCAGGCGCAGGGGCACGCTGGCGATGGTGCGGACGTTCGAGGTGATGTCCTCGCCCGTGGTCCCGTCGCCCCGGGTGGCCGCCTGCACCAGGGCGCCGTCCTCGTAGCGGAGGCTGACCGCCAGGCCGTCGAGCTTGGGCTCGGCGGTGAACCGGATCTCCGACGCGCCCCCCAGGGCGGCCGTGACCCGCCGGTGGAACTCGCCGAGGTCCGCGTCGCTCATGGCATTGTCGAGCGACATCATGGGCAGCCGGTGGCGGACCTGGGTGAACTCGGCGCGCGGGGCCGCCCCGACCCGCTGGGTGGGGGAGTCCGGCGTCAGGAGCGCCGGATGGGCCGCCTCCAGGGCCTGGAGGTCGGCCATGAGACGGTCGTACTCGGCGTCCGGGATCTCCGGGTCGTCGAGCACATAGTAGCGGTAGTTATGGTGGCGGATGGCCGCGCGCAGGGACTCGGCGCGCTCCCGAATTGCGCTCGGGACTGGCCCTGAGGCGCTCACCGGCGCAGCGACCTGGCCCGGCGCGCCTCGTGGGTGAGCACGGCGTTGCGCATCTCCTCCTCCTTGCGCACCGTGAGTGGGCGGCGGGTGTCGTCGAGCACGTCCCCGCCCAGGCTGTTGGCAAGCTTGCGGGCGGTGGCGATCATCTCCTCTAGGACGGTCAGGTCCTCGGGGTAGCCCTCCAGCTGGGCGAACAGCATCATCCCCGGGGTGCTGAAGTCATCCATCGCATCGAAGGGGAAGGTGCCCGGCTTCACCATGTTGGCCATGCTGAAATAGATGCGGGTCCCGTCCTCGAACTCGTCCAGGCAATGGAAGATGTCCATGTCTCCTGGGCGCAGACCGCAGGACTCGGCCACCTCCAGGATGTCTGGCCCGGGAAAGCTGCCCGTTCGCTTGGCGACGCTCAACTGGATCAGGAGCGGGGCCTCATCATCGTCGGGCCGGTCGCGCCCCGGAACGGCTGCGCCCTCCAGCCCCGCGCCGTCAGGGTCGCCGCCCGCCAGGCCCCCCAGCTGGGGCTCCCGTTTGGCATGCCCGGCGTGGTGGGAGGGCTGCGCGTCGTCGTAGTCCTGCTCGTCATCCTGATCGTCCGCGGAGTCGCGCCTGCGCTCCCAGAGGTAGAGCGCCAGGATGAAGACGGCCCCAACGACGATCAGGATCAGGCGTACGGTATCGGCGTCCATTCGTGGTATCGGTTCTGCCAGGGGGATTGAGAGACCGGCCGGAGTATAACCCGCTCGCCGAGCCGGCGGGACCGGGTGGCCCCGAGTCGACCTGGGGTACAGGGGTAGTTCGAAGGTGGCGGATCAGCCCCGTGTGACGATGAGTGGGTTGCCGATCGGCACCAACAGGCACGGCACTGCGGCCGGCCTTTCCCGCTAGGATACCGCGGCGAGCCGCGCCGCCTCCTCCACGTCCACCGACACCAGACGGGAGACCCCGGGCTCGTGCATGGTCACGCCCAGGAGGTGGTGGGCGATCTCCATGGTCACCTTGTTGTGGCTGATGAAGATGAACTGGACCTGGTCCGACATGGAGCGGACGAGCTCGCAGAAGCGACCCACGTTGGCGTCGTCCAGGGGGGCATCGACCTCGTCGAGCATGCAGAAGGGGGCCGGGTTGAGCTGGAAGATGGCGAACACCAAAGCCACCGCGGTGAGGGCCTTCTCCCCGCCCGAAAGCAGGTGGATGCTGGAGTTGCGCTTGCCGGGGGGGCGTGCCATGACGCTGACCCCGGTCTCCAGCAGGTCCTCGCCGGTCAGCTCCAGATAGGCGTGACCGCCGCCGAAGAGACGCGGGAAGAGCTGCTGGAAGCCGTGGTTGACCTGGTCGTAGGTGTCCTTGAAGCGACCCCGGGTCTCCCGGTCGATCTTGCGGATGGCCGCCTCCAGGGTCTCCAGGGCGCGGGCGATGTCGGCATGCTGCGCGTCCAGGTAGACCTTGCGCCGCTTCTGCTCCTCGTACTCGTCAATGGCCGCGAGGTTGATGGCCCCCAGCCGCTGGATGCGGGCGGCGACCCTGGTGAGGCGCTCCTGCCAGGGCTCCTCTTCCGCCTCCGGGGCCAGCGCCGCCAGTATCTCCACTGGGGCACTGCCGGACTCGGCCAGTTGCTCCTCCAGGGTGCGGCGGCGCACCAGCCGCTCCTGGCGCTCCAGGCGCAATCGGTCCAGGTCCGTCTGGGCCCCCCGTGACTCCTGCTCCAGGCGGTGGCGCTCCTGCTCCAGGGCGCGAACCTGGGCGTCCAGGGTCTCCAGATGGCGCCGGGCCTCGGCCAGCTCCTCCTCCACCTCCACGCGGAGGATGAGCTGCTCGTCGAGCCGGGCCCGCTGCTCCGCGAGGGGCTCCACGGACTCCTCCAGGGCCTCAACCAGCTCGTCACGACGCTCCCTGAGCTGCCGCTGCTGCTCCTCGAGGCGTACCAGGCTGCGTTGGGTGGCGTCCCGGGCGGCGCGGTTCGATTCCACCTGGACGCGCAGGTTTTGGGTCCGCTCGCGGCACTGGCGCTCCGCCGCGCGCCCTTGGGCCACGGTCTCCCTCAGGCTGTCGCGCCCGGCGGCCAGGGCGTCGCGCCGCTCGGCCAAGCGGTCCACCTCCTCCAGGAGCTCGTGCAGCCGCTCCCGCGCCTCCTCCATCTCATCGACAGCGTCCGCGCACTGCCCGGCGAGCTCCGACTGCTCTTGGGCCAGGGCGGCGCGCCGCTCCCGCAGGCTATCGCGGCGGGCACGCAGGCCGGTCAGCTCGGCCCGTGCACCGGAAAGCTCCCGATTCAGGGCCGCCAGGGTCTGGTCGGTCTCGTCGCGCTGGCGCTCGGCCTCGGCGCGGGTGCCGCGCAGGGCCTCGGACTCGGCGGCCAGGGCCTGCTCGCGCTCGGCCAGGGACTCAAGCTCGGCATCCAGGGCCTCGATGGCCTGGGCGCGCGCCAGCACGCCGCTCCCAGCCTTCGCGGCGGGGGTGCGCAGCCAGTTGCCCCCGACCTGGGTCCCGTCTGGGGCGATGAGGCGCTCGCCGGCTTCCAGGTCGCCTCGCCGGGCGAGGGCGTCGGCCAGCGTCTCGGCGGTGCGCACCGGCCCCAGCAGGTCGTCCAGGGGCCAGGGCGCGCTCACCTTGAGGCCCAGGCGATCCGGTCCCCCGGCGCCGGCGCTGCTTGGGGCCTGGGTGTCGAGCAGCACCAGCCCAGGCTCCAGACCCTGGGCCGCCAGGTCGGGGAGTGAGGCCACCGGGATGGCCCCCAAGGCATCGGCCAGCAGGGTCTCGACGGCGGTCTCCCACCCTGGCTCCACCCGCATCCGCTCCGCGAGCCGGGGGGTCTCTGTAAGCCCGTGGCGGTTGAGCCAGGCGGCTCGGCCCTGGTCCCGATCGCCCAGGGCCTCGTCCTGGAGGGCGGCCAGGGAGGCGCGCCGCCCCTTGGCCTGCTGCAGGTCGGTGCGGATCTGGTTCAGCGCGGCGCCGAGCCCACGGGCGGTCGCCTCCTGGTCGGCGAGGGTCTCGACCAGGCCCTGGCGCCGCTCTTTGACCTCCTCGATGCGTGCCTCGATCAGCCCGGCCCGGGCCTCGAGCGTCTCGATGGGTTGATCGGCGGCGGCCGAGTCCAGGCGCGCCGCCTCGTCCTCGATCCGGCGAAGGCGCTCCCGGTCGCGGTTGAGGCGCTGCTCCAAATGGTTGATGCGGGTGCGCTCCACCAGGGCCTGCTCGGAGGGCCGGTTGGCCTCCCGGTTGAAGGCGTCCCACTCCGCCTCCCAGGCCCGAAGCTGGTCCTCGGCGGTCATCACCACCTCGATGGCGCCGTTCAGCTCGCCTTGTGCCTCCTCCAGGAGGGGCTCGTCGCGGTCGAGCTCGGCAGCGAGCTCCGTGAGCCGAATCTGGTCCCGATCCAGGTGGTGCCCGGCCTCGGCCAGCTCCTGGTCGAGGCGTACCAGCTCCGCCTCCCGGCGGCCTCGGGCCTCGTTGGCGAACTGGATGGCCTGCTCGGCCCGGGCGATCTCCGAGCCCACGGCATAGAAGCGGCCCTGCACCTGATTGAAGCGGTCGGAGGCGGCACCGTGCTCAGCCCGATGGGCCTCGATGTCCGCCTCGATGCGGCGCTGGCGGGCGAGGGCCTCGGCCTGGGCCGTCTCCAGGCGGGCAAGTCGCCGGTCCTGCTCCGCGAGCTCGCCATCGAGGGTGCGCCAGCGCAGGGCTTTGAGCTCCAGGTCGAGCCGGCGCTCCTCGGCCTTCAGCTCCGTGTAGCGGGCGGCGGTGTCCGCCTGGCGCTCCAGGTGCAGGAGCTGCTTTCCCACCTCCTCGCGCAGGTCCTCCAGGCGCTCCAGGTTCTCCCGGGTGGCGCGCATGCGCGACTCGGTCTCCTTGCGCCGCTCCTTGTACTTGGAGATGCCCGCCGCCTCCTCCAGGAACAGGCGCAGATCCTCCGGGCGCGCCTCGATGATGCGCGAGATCATCCCCTGCTCGATGATGGCGTAGGAGCGGGGGCCGAGCCCCGTGCCCAGGAACAGGTCCTGGATGTCCCGGCGGCGGCAGCGGCTGCCGTTCAGGAAATAGCCGGACTGACCGTCCCGGGAGACCTGGCGCTTGACCGAGATTTGGTTGAAGCGGGCGTACTCGCCGCCGGCGCTGCCGTCGCTGTTGTCGAACACCAGCTCGATGCTGGCGAGCCCGACGGGCTTGCGCCCGGTGCTGCCGTTGAAAATGACGTCCGCCATGGACTCGCCCCGCAGCATCTTGGCGGAGCTCTCGCCCATTACCCAGCGCACCGCATCGATGACGTTGGACTTGCCGCAGCCGTTCGGCCCCACCACCCCGACGAGGTTGGAGGGGAACAGGACCGTGGTGGGGTCCACGAAGGACTTGAAACCGGCGAGCTTGATCTTCTCCAGACGCATCGCGGCACCCGACTCAATGGCCGACCAGCGGCAGCGGGAAGGGCCCCGCTCGGGCCGGGCCGGCGGGGTTGTGGGGTTGGGTCAGGCGGAGTGGGAAAGGCGTGATCAGCGGCGGGCGCTGGCGGCCTTGGGCGCGGGCATGGGTATCTCCTCAACCTCCTGGAAGGCCTGGTTGACCCGATCCCGCAGCTCCTTGCCGGGCTTGAAGTGGGGGACGTACTTGCCGGCGAGCGCGACGGAGTCGCCGGTCTTGGGGTTGCGGCCGATCCTCGGTGGACGGTAGTGCAGGGAGAAGCTGCCGAAACCGCGGATCTCGATGCGCTCCCCGGAGGCGAGCGCGGTGCTCATGCGGTCGATGACCTTGCGCACTGCCTCCTCCACGTCCTTGTAGGGCAGATGGTCCTGCTCGGCGGCAAGCAGCTCGATCAGCTCGGATTTCGTCATGGTATCGATTCCTTGCAACGAGAGCCGGGGGGAGACCCCCCGGCAATGGGCACCCGAGGTCGGTGGCGCGACGTGACGCCGATCAGTCTCTGTTCGCCTCTTCCATCTGCTCGCGGAGCAGGTCGCCGAGGGTCGTGGCGCCGGCCGAGTCGCGGGAGTAGCCCTTGATGGCCGCCTGCTCCTCGTCCTGATCCTTGGCCTTGATGGAGAGCGAGATGGTGCGGTTCTTCCGGTCCACGCCGAGGAACTTGGCCTCCACCTCCTCGCCCACCTTGAGCACGGAGCGGGCGTCCTCGACCCGGTCGCGGGAGATCTCCGAGGCGCGCAGATAGCCCTCGACCCCATCACCCAGATTGATGGTCGCCCCCTTGGCGTCCACCTCGGTCACGGTGCCGGTGACGAAGCTGCCCTTCTCGTGGATGGCCACAAAGCTGGAGAAGGGGTCCCGATCGAGCTGCTTGACACCGAGCGAGATGCGCTCGCGCTCCGGGTCCACCGACAGGACCACGGTCTCCAACTCGTCGCCCTTCTTGTAGCGGCGCAGGGCCTGCTCGCCGGGCTCGTCCCAGGAGATGTCGGAGAGGTGCACCAGGCCGTCGATGCCGCCGTCCAGGCCGATGAAGATGCCGAAGTCGGTGATGGACTTGATCTTGCCGCTGACGTGGTCGCCCTTCTTGTGGGTGACGCCGAACTCGTCCCAGGGGTTCATGGCGCACTGCTTGATGCCGAGGGAGATGCGGCGGCGCTCCTCGTCGATGTCGAGCACCATCACCTCCACCTCGTCGCCCAGGTTGACGATCTTGCTCGGGTGGACGTTCTTGTTGGTCCAGTCCATCTCGGAGACATGGACCAGGCCCTCGACCCCCTCCTCGATCTCCACGAAGCAGCCGTAGTCGGCGATGTTGGTGACCTTGCCGAAGACCCGGGTGCCCTCGG
>JBLMWY010000436.1:0-7842 GCA_050257475.1 Bdellovibrio bacteriovorus | reverse complement strand
CCAGTACCCGGTGGAGCTACCGGGGGTGAACAACACCTATTTCCTCCAGGCGGCCCTGAATTCTATTCGCAAGTCCCGAGGGGAGTCGGAGCTCGACGCGATCTCCTTCCTGAGACTGATGAAGGAGAAGCTCAAGGTCCTGCACCTGGACGACTCGCTGCTCAAGCGTCCAGTCAACTATGGCTTCTCCGGCGGCGAGAAGAAGCGCAACGAGATCTTCCAGATGGCCCTCCTGGAGCCCAAGCTGGCGATCCTGGACGAGACCGACTCCGGCCTCGACATCGATGCCCTGCGCATCGTGGCCGACGGCGTCAACGCCCTGCGCAGCCCCGAGCGCTCCATGATCGTGGTGACCCACTATCAGCGTCTGCTCGATTACATCCAGCCCGACTATGTGCATGTCCTGGCCCGTGGCCGGATTATCCGCTCTGGGGGCAAGGATCTGGCCCTGGAGCTGGAGGAGCGGGGCTACGGCTGGATCACCGGCGAGGAGGCGGCGGCATGAGCGGCGCGGAATTCGATCCCTGGCTCGGGGGTTCCGCCCTCCAGAAGGGTCCGCGGCTCGATTGGCTCGAGACCAAGCGAGAGGCCGCCCGTGCACAGGTTCGGGACCAGGGGATCCCGACCAGCAAACAGGAGGCGTGGCGCTACACCAGCCTCAAGCGGCTTCTGGAGCAGGGGTTCCTGCCGGTCGACGAGCCCATCACCGCCCTGCAGCCTGAGGATATCGAGGACGTGCTGATCCCGGGGCTCGAGTCCCACCAGGTGGTGCTCGTCAATGGGCGTTACCTGCCAGGCCTCTCGAAGCTGGGGCAGCTCCCGCCGGGGGTGCGCATCGGCGGCCTGCGGCAGATCCTGGCAAGCGATCCCGATGCCCTGCGGGATCGGCTCAACGGGGTGACCGGGGACGAGCAGCCCCTGTTCGCCGCCCTCAACACCGCCGGTCTTGACGACGGCTTGGTCATCCTGCTGGAACGTGGAGCGACCCTCGAGCAGCCGGTGGAGCTGATCCATCTCTCCGTGGGGATGGACGAGCCCCGGGTGGCCCAGCCGCGCCATATCGTGGCCATCGAAGACGGGGGCCGGGCGACCCTGATCGAGCGTTATGTGACGCTCGGCCAGTCCCTCTACTGCACCAATTCGGTCCTTGAGATCTCCCTCGGGCGGGATGCCCAGCTCAAGCATCAGCGCATCCAGGACGAGAGCCCGAGCGCCTTCCACATCACCGGGCTCTATCTCCGCCTGGGTGAGTCCAGCCGCTATGCGGGGCTGAACATCGGGCTGGGCGGCGCCTGGGCTCGCACCGACCTCCAGGTGCGGTTCTCCGGGGAGCATGCGCAGTGCGATCTCCAGGGCCTCTACATGGCGGGAGACCAGCAGCTCATGGACTATCACCTCGATGTCGACCATCGGCTGCCCCACTGCACCAGCCGCGAGAACTTCAAGGGCATCCTCTACGGCAAGGGACGCGCGGTCTTCGACGGGCGCGTCTACGTGGCCAAGGACGCCCAGAAGACCGACGCGGCCATGTCGAACCGCAACCTGCTCCTCTCCGACGGGGCCGAGGTGGACGCCAAGCCCCAGCTCGAGATCAACGCCGACGACGTCAAGTGCAGCCACGGGACCACGGTGGGCCAGCTCGAGCCGGAGATGCTCTTCTACCTGCGCTCCCGCGGAATCAAGGCGCCGCTCGCCCGGCGCATGCTGTGCCTGGGCTTCGCCGGCGAGATCCTGGACGGGCTGGAGCCGGAGCCCCTACGCGAGCGGGTGGCCGACCAGGTTGGGCACCGCCTGGAGAACGCCCCGCTGGACTGAGGGCCAGGGGCCGACCAATCGTGATTGATCATGCATGCAGTTGAGAGGTCCGACATGAACCGTTTGGCGCGCTTCGCGGGTTTCGGTCGACACGAGGCGGCTCCCGAGGGCGACATCCATCATGCGGAGGTACCCGTGGAGCGGATGAGCCCGGAGGAGCTGCGCGAGCCCATCATCGCCGCCCTGCGGACCGTCCATGACCCCGAGATCCCGGTCAACATCTACGACCTGGGTCTGATCTACACCATCGATATCCAGGGTAACGGCGACGTCCACATCGACATGACCCTCACGGCCCCGGCCTGTCCGGTGGCTGGGATGATGCCGGTCATGGTCAAGGAGGCGGTGAGCACCGTGGAGGGGGTAGGGGAGGTCCAGGTGGACCTGGTCTGGGATCCGCCCTGGAGCCCGGCCACCATGAGCGATGAGGCCAAGCTCCAACTCGGCATGCTGTGAGCATCGCGGCGCCGTGCGCGCGGGCTCCGCATCGGCCATGGGCGAGCGTATCCGCGTGCGGGGACTGGTTCAGGGGGTGGGGTTCAGACCCACGGTATGGCGCATCGCCCGCGACCATGGCCTCGCCGGCGATGTCTGCAACGACGGCGAAGGTGTCCTGATCCGGGTCTGGCCCGATCCCGAGGCGCCCGCCGACAGCATCGACCGCTTCTGCGCCAGTCTCCGCTCCCAGTGCCCGCCGCTGGGCCGGATCGATGCCATCGAGCGCACCGCCCTGGCCAGCCTGCCCCCAGGTCCCGGGTTTCATATCCAGTCGAGCAGCACCACCCGGGTGCGCACGGCGGTGGTGCCCGATGCCGCCACCTGCGAGGCCTGCGCGGCCGAGATCCGGGACCCACGAGACCGCCGCTACCGCTATCCCTTCACCAACTGCACCCACTGCGGGCCTCGGCTCAGCATCGTCCGCGCCATCCCCTACGACCGCGCCAACACCAGCATGGCGGTCTTTCCGCTGTGCCCCGACTGCGCGGCGGAGTACGAGGATCCGGCGGACCGTCGCTTCCACGCCCAGCCCAACGCCTGCCCGCGCTGCGGCCCCCGGCTTTGGTTGACGGACCGGGAGGGCAGGGGGCTGGACCCCGAGCTGGAGGGCGCTGCCGATGCCATCGACCTTGCCAGCCGTCTCTTGACCCAGGGAAAGATCCTGGCCATCAAGGGCATTGGGGGTTTCCATCTGGCTTGCGACGCGGCCAACCCTTCGGCGGTCGCCGAGCTGCGCCGGCGCAAGGGGCGCTTTCAGAAGCCCTTCGCCCTGATGGCCCGGGATTTGGACGTCGTCCGGCACTACTGCCGGGTCAGCGACGCCGAGGCCGACCTCCTGGCAAGCCCCGCGGCGCCCATCGTCCTGCTGGACCGGCATCAAGACGACCTGGCTGGGCTTCTGGCCCCCGAAATCGCGCCGGGGCAAGGCACCCTGGGCATGATGTTGCCTTACAGCCCTCTGCACCGACTGCTCTTGGCCGACTGGGACAGTCCCCTGGTGATGACCAGCGGAAACAGGAGCGAGGAGCCCCAGTGCATCGACAATGGGGAGGCCCTCGAGCGCATCGGCGAGATCGCGGACTTCAGCCTCCTCCACGACCGGGTCATCGTCAATCGGGTGGACGACTCGGTGGCGCGGCTGATAGACGGGGCGCCCCGTCTCCTGCGCCGGGCCCGGGGCTATGCGCCAGCTCCCATCCCACTACCGCCCGGATTCGAGTCCGCGCCGCAGATCCTCGCCTTCGGGGGGGAGCTCAAGAGCACGGCCTGCCTCCTCAAGGGCGGCCAGGCGATCCTGACCCAGCACCTGGGAGACCTGGAGGAGGCCCGCACCGCCCGGGAGTATGAGCGCACCCTGGACCTGTACCAGACCCTCTTCGAGCACTGTCCCCGGCGGCTGGCGGTGGACCTGCACCCCGACTACCGCTCAACTCTCAGGGGCCGGGACTGGGCGGCCCGGAAGGGCCTGTCCCTGGTGGGCGTGCAGCACCATCACGCCCACATCGCCGCGGTGCTCGCGGACAGCGGCTGGCCCCTGGATGCCGGCCCAGTCCTGGGCATCGCCCTGGACGGCCTCGGTTACGGACCCGACGGGACCCTTTGGGGGGGCGAGCTGCTGCTCGCCGACTACCGGTCCTATCGGCGCGTCGCCTGGTTGAGGCCGACCCCCATGCCCGGAGGCACCCGGGCCATCCTGGAGCCTTGGCGGAACCTCGTGGCCCAGATCGAGATGAGCCTGGGCTGGGAGACCTTCCAAGGGCGCTGGCCGGATCTTGAGGTCACGCGACGTCTGGCCGGACACCCCCTCGGGGTGCTGCGCTCCATGCTGGCGCGTGGGCTCAACTCACCGCTCTCAAGCTCCGCCGGGCGACTGTGCGACGCCGTCGCCGCTGCCCTCGGTCTGGGCGGGGAGTCCATCACCTACGAGGGTCAGGCGGCCATCGAGCTGGAGGCCCTGGCAGCACCGACCCTAGCGGATGGGCTGCCTGGCTACCCCTTCGCCGTCGCGACCTCGGGGGAGGGGAGGGTTCTAGACCCCGCCCCCCTGTGGCCGGCCCTATTCGGTGATCTGGCGGCGGGGATGCCCCCGGCGCATATCGCGGCCCGCTTCCACCGGGGGCTCTGCGATGGGCTCGCCGTCCTCGCGGGTCGCATCGCGGCGGAGGAGAGGCTGGATAGTGTCGCCCTCTCGGGCGGCGTCTTCCAGAATCGCCTGCTCCTGGAGGGGCTTTGCGAGCGCCTTCGAGCCTTGGGGCTCAACCCCCTGACCCACCATCGGGTGCCCGCCAACGACGGGGGTCTGTCCCTGGGTCAGGCCGCCGTGGCGGCGGCCCTGAGCCTTCAGGAGACCTCGGCCACCGGGGCTGGGGCGCCGAAGCGCTCCTCGAGGTAGGCGATGATGGCCTTGGACTCGTAGAGCCAGCGGGTGCCGCCAGGCTCCTCGATCCGCAGGCACGGAACCTGGATCTTGCCCCCGCCGGCCAGCAGCTCCGCGCGGTGGGTGGCATCCTTCTGGGCGTCCCGGAGCTCCACCGGCACGCTGAGATGATGCAAGGCGCGGCGGGTCTTGACGCAGAAGGGACAGGCATAGAACTGGTAGAGGGCGAGATCCGCCGCGGCGTCCTCCACCAACCGCTGCTCCTGCGGGGATCGCTGGACGGGGGCAGGGCGGGTCAGGTGGTCGGCGAGCACGATCAATCGACCGAGCCCCTCGCGCAAGGCGTTTAAAATCATCGGTGAGCTCCGGATAGTCAGGCTGGCGTCTGCACGCCGAGTCGCCCCAAGGTGGCGAGCGTCCACCCGCGATTCAACCCCGCCAGCCCCCAGCGGGGCGATTCTTCGGATTCTCCGGTTGCTGGAGCAGGATCATGCTGATCGGCGTACCGCGCGAGATCAAACCCCAGGAGCTGCGGGTCGGGCTCACCCCCGAGTCCGTGGCGGAGCTGACCCAACGGGGTCACCGGGTCCTGGTGGAAAGCGGCGCTGGCCTGGGAATCGGGGCCGAGGATGACGCCTATGGGGCCGCCGGGGCAGAGATCGCCGTCCAGGCCGCCGAGGTGTTTGCCGCGGCGGAGCTGATCGTCAAGGTCAAGGAGCCCCAACCGGAGGAGCGCCGTCGCCTCGGGGATGGTCAGGTGCTCTTCACCTATCTGCATCTGGCGCCGGACCCGGACCAGGCCCGGGACCTGATGGCCTCCGGCGCCGTCTGCATCGCTTACGAGACCGTCACCGATGCCCGCGGTGGCCTGCCGCTCCTGAAGCCCATGAGCCAAGTGGCAGGCCGCATGGCGGTCCAAGCCGGGGCCTGCGCCCTCGAGCGCGAGCACGGCGGGCGGGGCGTGCTGCTCGGGGGTGTCCCCGGGGTTGCTCCCGCCCGGGTGCTAATCCTGGGAGGCGGGGTTGTGGGCTTCAACGCCGCCCAGATGGCCGTGGGTCTCCAGGCCGACGTCACCATCCTGGACCGCGATCCGGCCGTCCTGGAGCGTCTCTCCAACCACTTCGGGGCGAGTGTGCGGGTCGTCTACTCGAACCACACCACCATCCAAGAGCACCTGGTCCGCGCCAGCCTTGTGATCGGGGCCGTGCTGATCCCCGGGGCTGCCGCTCCCAGACTGCTTAGGCGCTCGCACCTGGCGGAGATGACGACAGGCGCGGTGCTGGTCGACGTCTCCATCGACCAGGGGGGCTGCTTCGAGACCTCCAGGCCCACCACCCATGCCCGGCCAACCTTCGTGGAGGAGGGCATCGTGCACTATTGCGTGGCGAACATGCCGGGGGCGGTGCCCCACACCTCGACCTACGCCTTGAACAACGCGACCCTGCCCTATGTCCTGGCCCTGGCGGACAAGGGCTGGCGCCAGGCGCTACGGGAGGATCCACACCTGCGAGCGGGCCTCAACGTTTGCGCTGGCGAGCTCACCCATGCGGCGGTCGCGCAGGCCCTGGGCCATCCCCATGGCGATGCGGACGATCTGCTGGGGGACTCTTGAGCGCGGACCGCCCCCCGGCTCGGCGCCCCATTCAGGCCTCCTAGGGACAGAGCGCGTGTCGAGACCCGCCCGAGCCCGTATCGACCTGGACGCCCTGCGCCACAACCTGCTCTACGCGCGGACCTTGGCGGGCCAGTCGCGAATTGTCGCGGTCGTCAAGGCCAATGCCTATGGACACGGGGCCGTCCCCGTCGCCCGGGCCCTCGCGGGACAGGTGGACGCCCTCGCGGTCGCCTGCATCGAGGAGGCGTTGGAGCTCCGCGACTCCGGCATCGGCGCCAACATCCTGCTCCTGGAGGGGATTTTCTCGCCCGACGAGATCCTGCTGGCAGATCGGCACCGGCTAGCGCTGGTCGTGCACTCCCTAGAGCAAGTCGCCTGGGTGCTTGAGGCGCGTCCACGGCGCCCCCTCGACTGCTGGCTCAAGCTGGACACCGGGATGCATCGGATCGGCCTCGATCCCACGGACCTGACTTGCGCCTATACAGCCCTCCGGCGGGCACCCCAGGTCGGCAACCTGGTTCTCATGACCCATTTCGCCCGAGCGGACGAGCCGGCCCAGGAGGCGACCAGCCAACAGATGGAACGCTTCCGCGCGGCCTGCGCCGGACTCGACGCCCCGCGAAGCCTGGCCAACTCGGCGGCCCTCATCGCCTACGCGGACGCCCACGCCGACTGGGTACGACCGGGGCTGATGCTCTACGGTGTCTCACCCTTCGGGCAGGAGCACCCGTCCGCGCGCCGGTTGCGCCCGGTAATGCGCCTGGAGTCTGCCCTGATTGCCGTTCGGGATCTCCCGGCCGGCGAGAGCGTCGGCTACGGCGGCCGCTTCGTCTGCCCAGGGCCCATGCGGGTAGGCGTGGTCGCGCTTGGCTACGCGGACGGCTATCCCCGCCATGCCCCCGACGGCACACCCGTGGCGGTGCGGGGGCAGATCACCCGGCTGGTCGGACGGGTGTCCATGGACATGCTGATGGTGGACCTCAGCGCCCTGAGGGACATACGTGTCGGGGACCCCGTGGAGCTCTGGGGACCCCAGATCAGCGCCGCCGCCGTGGCCGAGGCGAGCGGCACCATCGCCTACCAGCTCTTCACCGGCGTGAGCGCGCGAGTTGCGAAAGACTACGGGAATGAGCCATCCAGCCCCTGATGCCAAGGTGCGCGCCTCGGGGTAGGGGCGCTAAGATCAGCAAGAGGACAAGGCCGCGGCCTCCTCGGCTCTACAATACACGGTTTTACATAATATACATTATGCGCAATGCCGTCCGCGGGTCTGGGGGGCTCGGGCCGCGCCCCGACTGGTCTGAGGCCGAAGTTCTGTCGGAGGGCTGGGTGGGCAATCCGTTTGTCCTGCGGGAGCTGCAAGGACGCCTTGGGCTGCGCAATGAGGACGCGACAGCGCTCTGCGGGTGAGAAAGTCCAGACGCGGCGCGAACTGGTCCAGGAGCTCACCCATGGCGATGAGGTCCTCGCTTAGTGCCCGGGTGCGTGCCGTGCCCGGGTTGGTGACACGTGTACTTCGCGCCACGGGGATCAGAGG
>JBLMWY010000435.1:0-6047 GCA_050257475.1 Bdellovibrio bacteriovorus | reverse complement strand
ATCTCGCTGCGCTCGCTCAAGGCCCCATCCGGCAGCTTGGCCAGCTCTAGGTAGGCCACCAGCTCGTTCAGCACCGTCTTGATGCCCATGAGTCCACCTGCCGTGCTGGCCTCGGACCAGGGGATGCCGATCAACCAGACCACCGGGGCCATCAGCCAGCCCAGCAGCCGCTGCGCGGTCAGCGGCTCCCCGGCCACCGCGGGCAGCAGGCCGAGGACCTCGTTGGCGAGACTGACCAGGGCCACCATGACCACCAGCATGGCGAGGATGTTGAGCCACAGCGGGATGGCGTCCAGGGTGCCGCGGGTGATGGCGTCCATGGCACCGCGCGCCTCTTGGTGGATGGGGGTTGGGGTGTCGTCGTTGGGGCCGGACCCCGGGACCAGGACGCCTGCGATCATCAGCGCCGCGGGGGCGCTGATGATGGAGGCGGTGAGGATGTGGCCCAGGGCGTCCGGGATCACCGGGCCTAGGATGCTCGCGTAAAGGACCATGACGGTGCCGGCCACCGTGGCCATGCCGCAGGTCATGACGCCGAAGAGGGCGCCGCGCGAGAGCCCGGCGAGATAGGGCCGGATCAGGAGCGGGGCCTCGGTCATGCCGATGAAGACATTGGCCGCGGCGGCAAGCCCCAGGGGGCCGCCGGTCCCCAGGGTGCGACGCAGGGCCCAGGCGAAGCCGCGCACCAGCACCGGAAGGATATGCCAGTGGAAGAGCAGCGCGGACAGGGCGCTGATGACGAGCAGCAGGGGCAGGGCCTGGAAGGCCAGCACGAAGCTATGCTCCGGGTAGAGGGGCTCGAAGGGGGTCGCGCCGCCCCCGAGGAATCCGAACACCAGCTCGGTCCCCGCCTGGGTGGCCCGCTGCAGGGCCAGCACCAGGTCGTTGAGTGCCAGGAAGGCCTGCTTGGCCGGCGGGAGCTTGAGGAGCAGCAGGGCCAGGACGACCTGCAGACCGATGCCCGCGAGGATGAGACGCGGGCGCACGGCCCGGCGATCCTCGCTCAGGGCCCAGGCGAGGGCGGTGATCAGGATCAGTCCAAGCAGCGGTTGAAGGATCGATCCTAGGTCATACATACAAAACGAAAATGTCGATGTCGCTCATGCCGGTGGCCACTGTGCTGGTCCGCCCAAGGACGCCGGAGGGGCGCGATGCCCCGCCATGTCAGCCGCCCGGGAGGCCCAGTCGCAACGCGGGCCTAGGTCCTATTGGCGGCCCGCCGGTGTGCCGTGCCGGGTGGTCTCGGCGAAGAGCTGGCCCGCGTCCACCGCGTCCAGCCGGTAGCGGCGGTTGCAGAACTCGCAGGTCACCTCCACGGCCCCCTGCTCGGCGACGATGGCCATGGTCTCGGTCTCACCCAGGGACCGGAGCATGTCCTCGATGCGGGAGCGGGAGCAGCCGCAGCGGAAGGCCAGGGGCTCCGGCTCGAAGAGGCGGTTGCGGTCCTCGTGGAAGAGCCGGTGCAGCAGGTCTTCGCAGCGGAGCGACTCCAGCTCATTCGCTGAGAGGGTGTCGGCCAGCAGGCAGATCCGGCGCCAGTCGTCCGAGTCCTCGCCACCGGGCGCGCCGATGCGCCCATCAACCGGCAGGCGCTGGAGCAGGAGCCCGGCGGCCCGCTCGCCCCGGGCGCTGACCCAGAGTCGGGTGGGGAGCTGCTCGGAGTCGTTGAAATAGCGCTCCACCGCCGCGGCCAGAGTGGCGCCGACCAGCGGGACTATACCCTGGTAGGGCTCCCGCCGGCCGCGCTCGATGGTCAGCACCAAACGGCCGGGGCCGAAGCGGTCGGCGAGCGCCCCATTCTCCGGGACCTCGCCCTCCCAGCGGGCGATGCCGCGCAGGGTGCGGGCGCTGGTGGCCTGGGCGACCAGGGTCCGGATGGGTCCAGTGCCCTGGGCCTGAAGGATCAGGGAGCCGGTGAGCTTAACGGTGGCGGCGAGGAGGGTGACCAGGGCGAGGGCCTCGCCGAGGGGCTCGCGCACCCCCTGGGGGTAGCGGTGGGTGTCCAGCACGGCGCGCCAGCTCGTGTCGAGATGCACCAGGTTGCCGCGGATGCCGGCGTTCTCGAAGAGGAAGCGGTGGAGGCTGTCCGTATCGGCCATGGGGTCTCCCCGAGTCAAGGTTCAGAAACAGGATGTCGAGAGCGTCATGGCAGATCCCAACGCATGCGCCGTGATCAGGCACCAAGGGTGTTCACGTTGTTTCTGAACCGATCCTTAGAGGCCCCGCGGGTGCCGGGGCGCGGGCCGAGGAGGAGTGGCGTGCCCCTATTGTGCCCTGCGGCGGGATCCGGGGCACCTGTGCCGGTGGCGAGGTGGGCGTCGCGGCCTGACTGGGCCGGAGCGCGGCCACTTTGCCCGGCCCCCAGAGGCGGCTACACTCGCGCGGTCGGGCGCCAGCGCCCTCGCATCGAGCCGTTACTGAAACGTAAGAGGAGACCAATCATGGCCAAGGGTGATCGCCGCTCGCGGCGCGGAAAGATCTATCGGGGCAGCTACGGCAAGACCCGCCCCCACCGGACACCCAAGAAGGGCGCCTGACGCCCGTGATCGCCGGGCCTGCCGAGGCCCGGCGGTCTGACGGACAGGCCCTTTTTCCCGCTCCGTTACATCTTGTTGCAATTTCGCTTATCGGCCCGTTGGGCTCTTCGGTCGCGACCTTAGGGACAGTGCCAGCGCCGCTCAGGACGCGGCATGCGAGCGAATTTACAAAGATTTCAGACTGTTTCCCCATCTTCCATCGAGGGCGGCCGAGGATCGATCGGGCCCCGCCCCGGCTTGCTTATCCATAAGTATCGACTAATATACGAGTCGTACCTGTAGTTTGAAGGAGACAGTTATGATTCCTCTGATCCTTGGTTTCGGTAGCGCGGCCCTGTTCCTGGGCCTGTCCATGTCGGTGTACGGTGCCTCTGTCCTGACCGAGAGCGCCTGGGTGGCCGTGGTGTTCTATGGTCTGATCGCCGCCGGCTTGACCGTCTATGTCGTCAATCGCCCCCTGCCGGCCTGGCTGTGCCGCCTGCTGGAGCGGGTTAAGGTCAGCGACCAGCGCTGGGACGCCAGTGTCCCCTGCGGCTGCTAGGGCGCGGCCATGGTAGCTACAACAGACGGCCGAGGTCCGGACCCCGGATCTCGGCCGCCTCGGCCCTCCGTCAGGTGAGGCCGGCCTCCGCGAGAAAGTCCCTCACGCCCCGCTCCAGATCGAGCTCCCCCGCCAGCACTGCCGGCTCGTAGTCGGTCCGCCATCGCGGCATCAGCAGCCGTGCCAGGCGCCACTCCTCGTAAAGGATCCGCGCCAGGGGTCCCCCCTCCTCGATGAATCCCGACTCCCTGAAGTCACGATCCGCCTGGTCGCGATCGTATGTGAAGCGCAGGAGCTCCCAATGCCAGCGGCCGTCCCGCCACTCCAGGCGGGCGTAGCTGCCCCGCGGGTCACCGTCGAAGGGCGAGCCCACGGAGCCGACGTTGAGCACCTGGGTCCCGTTGACCATGCGCTCCAGGGGCCTGTGGGTGTGGGCGGTGACGAACAGGGCGACGTCGGTGGGCACCTTGCCCCGCAGGCTCTCCTCGGGGACCGAGGCGGTGATGCCCTCCCGGTTGCTGGTGAGGGTCCCGTGGGTCACATGGATCCAGCTCGCACCGTCGTCGCCCGGAAAGATCAGGTGGTCGGGCCAGTCCCGCAGCGCGTCGAGCCGGGGTCGAACCTGGGCATGGGTCCAGTCGGCGAAGCGCCGGGTCTGGGCCTCCAGGGCGTCGCGTGGCCCCTCCCGCCCACAGCGCAGCACCCAGGCCTCGTGGTTACCCTGGACCGGGAGCCACCCGGCACCCCGTCTGAGGTCGTCGAAGAGCTCCACGCAAGCGAGGCTCTTGGGGCCTCGGTTCACCAGGTCACCCGCCATCACCACCAGGTCTGGCCGCCAGGACTGGATGTGCTCCACCGCCGCCTCCATGGCGGGCAGGTTGGCCTGCACATCCGAAAAGATCGCCACGCGCATCGCGATTGCTCCGTCCTCGCTCAATCAGCATTCGGTGATACCGTTGATCACCTTAGTCCCTTTCGGGCGCCAGCGGAACCGTGTTGCGGCGAGGCTTCCGAGTTTGGGGCTAACATTCCGAGTTTGGGGCGTTGTTTCCGAGGCTTAGGGGCCCTTACACTGACTTGGCGTGCCCGCGCCGTCGGCGGGCCCCTAGCCGAATGGACCAGCGATGAGATCAGAAGTGAGCGAGAGCCAGGCCCCCGAGGAGCCCGATTGGGAGACCCCTTTGAGTCTCAGCACTACCCCCTCGCTCCTGATCCATGCCCTCATGGGGACGGCGAGCGCCGTCCACACGGGCTGGACGAGCTGCGTGGACGATAGCCTGGTCCTCTCCAACCTGGTCGCCATGGACGACGGGGCCCGCAATTATGTGCGCCTCGCGGAGCAGGAGTTCGTGGAGGACGGCAAGCCGGAGACCGTGTGGCACGATTGGACCCTGGAGCTGCGCATCGGTGCCGTCCTGATTACCGGTCATTGGCAGTTCGAGGTCTCGGCCCACCCCTCGGACTGGGATTGGAATGCCCGGGAGGCGCGCCGCGCCTTCGAGCGGGCCTGTGTCCTCATCGGGCGGCGGGTGCGTCCCGCGCTGTCGGTGGAGGAGCCGGTGCCCTCCGAGCCGGTGCCCCGGACCAGCCGACATTGATCGGTGGAGAGGGGATCCCCGCGGGTTGCGCTGGTCCCGTCTGTCGTCCAAAGTGTGGAGGCCCGCCATATCGCCACCCGCCGGAGCCACCCATGAAGATCACGGTCGACCTGGACATCACCCCGGAGGAGCTGCGCAAGCTTTTCGGCCTGCCGGACGTGGAGGCCTTTCAGCGCCAGTTGATGGACGACATCCGCGAGCGCATGGCGTCCGGTGCCGAGGGCTACGATCCGATCAAGCTGTTCCAGCCCTACATGAGCGGGACTCTGGCCTCCTGGGACCTCTTCCAGAAGGCCCTGGCGAGCGCCGCCACCCTGTCGGGGAGGGGGGCGGGGGACGCAAAAAGATAGGCCGGGGCCCCGTCCGCCGCGATCCGCGGATACGCTGGCCGAGGGTGACGGGGTGTCGCTCGACATGACCCCATAGGAGATTGTCAATGACACACAGGCTCTTGATGCTGGGCTGCCGGACCATGCGCGATGGCGTGGTGGTCTCCGCGGTCTTCTTCATCGCCGCCATGCTGCTGTTCCTGGCCGCACAGCACGTGGTGCCACCCGTGGCGCACGTGCAGCAGGTCGTGCTGCTGTTGGCTTTGGTGCTGGTCGTGCTCGCACCGGTGGTCCTGGTGTCCACCTTTCTGTTGTCGGTGTTGCCCGGGGCCCGGGAGAAGCTCGACAAGTGCGAGCACTGAAGCGCGGTCCTGGCCCCAGGTCCCGAGACGCCGCGGGGCCCCCGGGTGTGGACGCCGGGGTTGACTCAGGGCAGCGCCGGGTCCGCCGAGCCCGGGTCTCCGCACTCCAGCAGGTAAGGGTTGGCGAGCACGGACCCATCCAGCCTGGGCCGACCGTCCGGCCCCAATCTCAGCCGGCCCTCAGCGAACCAGCGTACCGCCATCGGGTAGATGCGATGCTCCCGGCTGAGCACCCGGGCCGCGAGGGCCTCGGCGTCATCACCGGGCAGCACCGGCACCCGGGCCTGGATGATGAGTGGGCCGCCATCGAGCTCGTCCGTGACGAAGTGGACGCTGGCCCCATGCTCCTGCTCCCCCGCGTCCAGCGCCCGCTGGTGCGTATGCAGGCCCCGGTACTTGGGGAGCAGGGATGGGTGAATGTTCATCATGCGCCCGGCATAGCGGGCCACGAAGCCCGGGGTGAGGATGCGCATGAACCCGGCCAGCACCACCAGACCCGGCTCGAAGCGGTCAATCAGCTCGCCCAGGGCCTGGTCGTAGGCCGCGCGGTCCCGATAGTCGCGGTGGCTCAGGACCTCCGCGGGGATGCCCGCGCGGCGCGCCCGCTCCAGTCCGAAGGCCTCTGCCTCATTGCTGACGACAGCGACGATCCGGTAAGGGGCCTCGGGCTGGGCATCGAT
>JBLMWY010000434.1:0-5846 GCA_050257475.1 Bdellovibrio bacteriovorus | reverse complement strand
AAGGCGTCCGAGGCCATCACCGAGCCCTTGACCTCGAGCCCCGCCTGCTCCGCCTTGATGACGGCGATGCGCGCGGAGTTGACGCGGCTCATCTGGCCGGCCCCCACGCCGATGGTCATGCGGCCCCGCCCGTAGACGATGGCGTTGGACTTGACAAACTTGGCCACCCGCCAGGTGAAGATCAGGTCGAGCATCTCCTCCGGGGTGGGCTCGCGCCGGGTCACGGTGCGCATGACGTCGGTGAGCCGCAGGTCCGCGTCCTGGACCAGGAGGCCGCCGTTGACCCGCTTGAAGTCTACCCGGTGGACCGCCTCACTCGCCCACTCGCCGCATTCGAGCAGCCGCACGTTCTTCTTGGCGGCCACCGCCTGGGAGGCAGTCGCCGAGACCCGGGGGGCGACGATCACCTCCACGAACTGGCGCTCCACGATGGTGCGGGCGGTCGCCTCGTCCAACTCGCCGTTGAAGGCGATGATGCCCCCGAACGCGGACTCGGGATCGGTGCTGTAGGCCCGCTCGTAGGCCTCCAGCAGGTCCTTGCCCAGGGCCACGCCGCAGGGGTTGGCGTGCTTGACGATGACGCAGGCGGGCTGCTCGTCGAACTGCTTGACACACTCGATGGCGGCGTCGGTGTCGGCGATGTTGTTGTAGCTGAGCTCCTTGCCCTGGAGCTGACGGGCCGTGGCGATGGACGCCTCCAGTTGCTCCCGCTCCACGTAGAAGGCGGCCTGCTGGTGGGGGTTCTCGCCGTAGCGCATGGCCTGGCGCCGCTGGAATTGCAGATTGAAGGTTCGCGGGAACCCTTGGGCCCTGTGCTCCGGGTGCTCGATGACCGCCCCCAGGTAGTTGGCGATGGCCCCGTCATAGGCCGCCGTGTGCTCGAAGGCCTTCACCGCCAGATCGAAGCGGGTGGCGTCGCTCACCCCACCTTGGTCCGCGATCTCGGCGAGCACCCGGGGATAGTCCGCCGCGTCCACCAGCACCGCGACCCCGGCGTGGTTCTTGGCCGCGGCCCGCAGCAGGGTGGGGCCGCCGATGTCGATGTTCTCGATGGCGGTCTCGAGGGTGCAATCGGGGTTGGCAACCGTCGAACCGAAGGGATAGAGGTTCACCACCACCAGGTCGATGGGCCGGATCTCGTTCTCCCGCATGATGGCGTCGTCCACGCCGCGCCGGCCCAGGATGCCGCCATGGATGCGCGGGTGCAGGGTCTTGACCCGGCCGCCCATCATCTCGGGGAAGCCCGTGTAATCGGAGACCTCCGTGACCGGCACCTCCTGCTCGGTGAGCAGCCGGGCGGTGCCGCCGGTGGTGAGGATCTCCACGCCACGGGCCGCGAGGGCGCGGGCCAGCTCCACGACTCCGGTCTTGTCTGAGACGCTGATCAGGGCGCGACGAATGGGCTGCATGGTTTAGGGTCCAAAAGGCTCCGGGGGACCGCGGTCGGGTCCCTGATTGAGTCGGGCGCGATGGCCGCGCGGCTGGCTAGGTCAGCGACCGCGGTCGATGCCGTAATCCGTGAGTCGCTTGCGCAGGGTGCTGCGGGTGAGACCCAGGATCTTGGCGGCATGACTCAGGTTACCGTCCACATGGCGCATGACGGTGGTGAACAGGGGACGTTCCACCTCCGCGATCACCAGCCGATGCAGATCCGAGACATCATGGCCGTCGGTCGTGTGCAGATAGACGCGCAGGGCCTCCTCGACGCACTTGCTGAGCGGCTCCGGGCGGTCGGCCTGGACGACCTGGAGCGTCATGTTGGCCGTGTGGCTCCTTGGGGCCGGCTCCAGCTCGCGGTCTCCATCGAGGTCTCGGTAGTCGTCTTTCGCAACCGCAGTCTTCATGCCGCTCCGTTCTCCATCCTGTCGGTCTTGTTGTAGAAATCCGCGACCAGGCCACGCTGGTCCCGCGGGTTCTCCGCCCGGTTGATCCGCTCCCGAAGCCGCGCGGCCCCGGGCCGATCATGGCAGTACCAGGCGATGTGCTTGCGCGCGATGCGCAGGCCCGCGTGAGTGCCGTAGAAGTCGTAGAGAAGGTCGAGGTGCTCCAGGAGCAGGTCTCTGATCCAGTCCCCCGGGGGGGCTGGGGGCGTCACGCCAGTCGTCAGGTAGGTGGCGATCTGACGAAAGATCCAGGGCCGCCCCTGGGCCCCGCGGCCGAGCATGATAGCATCAGCGCCGGTCCAGTCTAGCACCTCCCGGGCGCGCTCGGGGCAGTCGATATCTCCATTTGCAATCAATGGGATGCGTATACTGTGACGAAGCGCACGAATGGTCTCGTATTCTGCCGGGACGCCGTATCCGCAGGACCCTGTACGGCCGTGCACGGCCAGGGCGGCTATCCCGCAATCCTCCGCGATACGGGCGACGGTGGGCGCGTTGCGGCTCTCCGGTGACCAGCCGGTGCGGATCTTCAAGGTCACCGGGGCGTCGACCACCGACACCACGGCGGACAGTATACGCCCCACCAGCGACTCGTCCCGCAGCAGGGCGGCGCCCGCCGCCACCCGGCATACCTTCTTCGCCGGACAGCCCATGTTGATGTCGATGATCTGGGCGCCCAGATCCAGGTGACGGCGCGCCGCCTCGGCCATCGCGTTGGGGTCCGTCCCGACGATCTGCACCGCGATGGGACCCGTCTCGCCGGCGAAATCGAGCCGCCGGACTGACTTCCGGGTTCCCCGCAGGCTGGTGTCGGATGAGACCATCTCGGAGACGGCCAGACCGGCTCCGAGGCGTCGGCACAGCATCCGGTAGGGTCGGTCGCTCACGCCCGCCATGGGGGCCAGGACCAGGTTGTTGGAGAGACGGTAGGGTCCAATCTGCAGGGGCCGCAGGCGCGGTTGGATGGTTCCGGGGTCCGCTTCGGCGCTCACGATCGATCGATACCTGAAGGTTGCGCGCACCGAGCCGCGAGCCCCCAGCGAAGGCTCGCGGGCCTTGGATATGGCTCCAGTCGGACCCTCAGCGCCTGACACCCGGGATCAGGGCCCAGCCCCCCAGGGAGCGGACGTGGCCCCAGTCGATCGACTGGGTATAGGCACCACACACCGTCGGGACCTGCTCTTCGAGCACCCCAGATAGCACCAGGTCCCCTCCAGGTCGCAGGCGGCTAAGCAGGGTCGGGGCCAGCTCCACCAGGGGACCAGCCAGGATATTGGCGATCACCAGATCTGCCGGCAAGCGGCTCCCCAGTATGCTCAGATCTCCGGGGAGGCACGCCGCGAGCCGCCCGGCGACCCCGTTGGCGGTAGCGTTGGCCCGCGTGGCCTCGATGGCCTGGGGGTCGTGGTCCAGGGCCACGGCGTGAGCGGCGCCGAGCTTGAGGGCAGCGATGGCCAGGATCCCGGAGCCGCAGCCATAGTCCAGCAGGGTCTTGCCCGCGAGGCTGGCCCCGTCGAGCCACTCCAGGCAGAGCGCCGTGGTGGCGTGGTGGCCGGTGCCGAAGGCGAGCCCGGGGTCCAAGTCGACCACGACCGCGCCCGGGTCCGGGGCCCCTTGACCCCGCGGGCAGACCCAGAGCCGTCGCCCAAATCGGGTAGGTCGGAACTCGTCCAGCCAGACCCGCTCCCAGACGCGGTCCTCCAAGCGCTCGATCTGGGGCGGCGTCAGGCTGTAGGTGCCCAGGCGCGCGCCCAGATCCTGGACCAGGGCCAGGGACCCGGGATCGTCCTCGAACAGGGCGGTGAGCCGCACCCCGCTCCATAGGGGCTGGGTGCCGGGCGCGGGCTCCAGCAGCGGGTCGTCCCCGGCGTCGTCCAAGGTCACCGCCAGGGCCCCGGCGCTTTCAAGGGCGGCCTCCAGCAATGGGGCCTGGTCCCGGTCGACCGTGAGGCGGATCTGCAGCCAGGGCATAAAGGGAAGTGGCGAGTAGCGAGTAGCGCGGAGAGTCCGTTGCGGATGGATCGAGGATAAGGCCGAATTTCCTCGGCCCTCGGCACTCTCTTACAATCCCAGCTTCTTCTCCAGGTAGTGGATATTGGCCCCGCCCGCCTGGAAGGCGGCGTCCTTCAGGATGGAGCGCTGGAGCTTGATGTTGGTGTCGATCCCCTCGATCACCGTCTCCCGCAGGGCGTTGCACATCCGCTTGATGGCCGAGTCCCGGTCCTCACCGTGGGCGATCAGCTTGCCGATCATGGAGTCGTAATGGCACGGCACCGTGTAGCCGGAATAGATATGGGTCTCCATGCGGATGCCGGGCCCCCCGGGCGCGTGGAACTCGGTGATCTTGCCGGGGCTGGGCCTGAAGGTCTCGGAATGCTCCGCATTGATGCGGCACTCCACCGCGTGGCCCCGCAGCACGATGTCCTCCTGGCGGTAGCGCAGGGGCTCCCCCCCAGCGATCAGAATCTGCTCCTTCACGATGTCCACCCCCGTCACCATCTCGGTGACGGGGTGCTCCACCTGGACCCGGGTGTTCATCTCAATGAAGTAGAAACGCCCGTCCTCGAACAAGAACTCGAAGGTCCCGGCGCCCCGATAGCCGATCTCCCGGCAGGCCTCGGCGCAGCGCTCACCGATCTCGCGGCGCTGGGCTGCCGTGATCCCAGGTGCCGGGGCCTCCTCCACCACCTTCTGATGGCGGCGCTGCATGGAGCAGTCCCGCTCGCCCAGGTGGATGGCGCTCCCGTGCTGGTCCGCCAGGAGCTGGAACTCGATGTGGCGGGGATTCTCCAGGTACTTCTCCAGATAGACGGTGTCGTTGTTGAAGGCCGCCGCCGCCTCGGCCTTGGTCAGGGAGATGGCGTTGAGCAGCGTCGCCTCGGCGTGCACCACCCGCATGCCGCGTCCGCCGCCTCCCCCGGCCGCCTTGATGATCACCGGGAAGCCGATGGCCCGGGCGAGCTCCAGGGTGCGCCGTTTGTTGTCGTCCAGGGGGCCGTCCGAGCCCGGCACCGTGGGCACCCCGGCGCGTTTCATGGCGGCGATGGCGGAGACCTTGTCACCCATGAGGCGGATGGTCTCGGGCCGCGGGCCGATGAAGATGAAGCCCGAGCTCTCGACCCGCTCGGCGAAGTCCGCGTTCTCCGACAGGAAGCCGTAGCCCGGGTGGATGGCGACGGTGTCGGTCACCTCCGCGGCGCTGATGATGGCTGGGATGTTGAGATAGCTGTCGCGGGACGGCGCGGGGCCGATGCAGACGGTCTCGTCCGCCAGCAGGACGTGCTTCAGGTCCCGATCCGCCTCGGAATGCACCGCCACCGTCTTGATGCCGAGCTCGCGGCAGGCGCGGAGCACGCGCAGCGCGATCTCGCCGCGATTGGCGATGAGGATCTTCTCGATCATGGCTGCCATGGTCAGGTCCGCTACCGGTGGCTGGCGGCCCCGCATCCCTGGGGAGCGGGTGGCCGGGGGGGCGAGCTTGGGCCGGGGGATACGGGGGCGCGGGGCATGCCCGGGATCCTGATCATTCGATGACGAACAAAGGCTGGTTGTACTCCACCGGCTGGCCGTTTTCCACCAGGATGCGGCGCACCGTCCCCGCCTGCTCGCACTCGATCTGGTTGAGGATCTTCATGGCCTCGATGATGCACAGGGTGTCGCCGGCCTTCACCTTTTGGCCCTCCTCCACGAAGGGGGCGGAGCCGGGTGCTGGTGCCCGGTAGAAGGTCCCCACCATGGGGGAGCGCACGACCTCCCCCGCCAGCCCGTCGAGGAGCTGGTCGTCCGGAGAGGTTGAGACGGGCGTGGTGTTGGTGGCCGCTGCCGTTGCCATGGGCATGGCCTGGGGCATGAGCAACGGAGTGGCGGCCCCGTGGCGACTGATGCGCACGGATTCCTCACCCTCGTGGATCTCGATCTCCGCGACGTTGGATTGCTCCAGGAGCTCGATCAGCTTCTTGACCT
>JBLMWY010000433.1:0-3392 GCA_050257475.1 Bdellovibrio bacteriovorus | reverse complement strand
GTCCCGTCTCCTCGTTTTCCTCGTTCCCACGCTCCGCGTGGGAATGCGGTCTTGGCCGCTCCAGCGGCCCTTATGGACACGGGACGCTGGAGCGTCCTGACTTGCTCCCACGCTGGAGCGTAATGGGAGCAAGAATGGCCAGGGCGCGCTGGGGCGCAGGGGCCAGAGCGAGAAGGCCCATCTCACCACCACACCTCCTCCATCGTCAGGTTCGAGGTCAGGATGGCCAGCGTGGCCACCCCGTAGAAGAGCGCGAACAGGGCGAGCGAGAGGGCGGTGAAGCGACGCCCATCGGCCCGCACCGCGGCCTGGAGACTGGGGATGCGGCCCCAGGGCGAGATGAGCCCGACCCCCAGCGCCAGGGCGGTCGCCGTGAACAAGGGGACATAGAGCCAGTAGCCCACGAACCCGTGTCCCCCCTTTAGGATGCAGAAGGGGCAGTGGTGATGGGGGTGCTCGTAGATGTAGAGGGCCACGCAGGAGACGATGGCCGCGAGCGCCGCCGCAAAGGCCAGCCCCCCGGTCAGCGAGAAGGCCAGGCCGCTGGCCCCGGAGCGCCGACGCCAGCCGTGCACGAGCCCCAAGACCAGCACCAGGAGCCCGCTCCCGTAAAGCGTAACCAGGGACCAGGCGGGGTCCAGGGACGAGACGGTCGCGGCGACCCCCGCGCCCTCGGCGGTGAAGAGCGAGCCGCAGCAGGAGGTGATGACGTCCGGGTTAAGCCCCAGGAAGTAGCGGAGCTGCACCCCGGCCTCCAGGGCCACCAGGGGCAGCAACCCGAGCAACAGCCCGTACTTGACGCGCACCAGTGGGTAGTCCGGGGCCTGGTTGTCCAGGCGGTTCAGCATCAGCCAGGCGGCCCCGGCGAAGAAGATGAGGATCTTGAGCAGCAGGGTCGGCCAGCCCAGGGGATGGGCATTGAGCACCCCCGTGGCGCACATGGCCCCCACGAACTGGGTCGCCATCTGCTCCGCGTTGTAGACGAAGAGGAGCAGGGAGAGCGCCGCGGCGGCGAAGCTCCAGGTCACCAGGGTGGAGATCAGATAGGTGCGCCGCTCCAGCTCGAGCTGGCGCTCGCTGCCGCTGCCGATGTCCTAGTGGCGCAGCACCTGGAGCCCGAATCCGGCGGCCATGAGCAGGAGGATGGTCACCGTGATGGAGACCCCGTTGAGGGCCAAAACGGCCGGATTGATCAGCACCGGGACTCTCCCGCCACCAGCCCATCGCGCAGCTCCACCACCCGGGAGACCCGGCTGGACTCGAAGACCAGGGGGTCGTGGGAGGCGACCAGCACCGTCTTGCCCAGATCAAGCAGCTCCCCGAGGAGGCCCACCAGCTCCAGGGACAGCCAGGTGTCCAGGTTGGCCGTGGGCTCGTCGGCGATCAGGCAGCGTGGCTCATTGATCAGGGCCCGACAGATGGCGGTGCGCTGGGCCTCGCCCCCGGACAGCCACTCGACCCGCTCGCCCGCCTTACCCTGGAGGCCGAACTGGGCGAGCAGCGCCCGCGCCCGGCGCTGCAGCTCCCCGTGGTGGGGCGCCAGGGGGTAGGCGGGAAGCATCAGGTTCTCCAGCACCGTCAGGCCCCGGATCAGGTTGAAGCGCTGGAAGACAAAGCCGAAGGTGCGGCGCCGCACCTGCGTCATGAACCGCTCCGGCAGGTTGGAGAGGAGCTGGCCGTCCAGCGAGATCCGACCCGAGGTGGGCCGGGAGAGCGCGCCGATCATGGACAGCAGGGTGGTCTTGCCGGAGCCGCTCGGACCCTTGAGCACCGTCACCCGGTTGGGCTCCAGGTCCAGGGTCACGCCGCGGATCGCCCAGAGCTCGTTGTGGCGGCCCTGATTGAAGACCTTCTTGACGTCGCGCAGCTCGATCATGGGGCTAGCGCATCACCGCGTCCGGGTCCGTCACCGCGGCCCGCCAGATGGGGACTAGGGTGGCGACGGTGTAGGGAAAGACGGTGAAGAAAAAGAGGGTGGCCACCTGGAGCCCGTCGACGAAGGGGATGGGTCTGAAGTCCGGGTAGAGCACCGCCCAGCCCTTGAGCACCGGCTCGAACAGGGCGGCGGATAGGTAGAAGACGTGGACATAGGCCAGCAGATAGCCGAGGAAGAAGGCGGCGAGGGACAGGATGGCCCCCTCCCAGAACTTCATTCGCAGCACATCCCCGGTCTCCCAGCCGATGGACTTCAGGATGCCGATCTCCCGGCGCTCCTCGCCGCTCAGGCCGGAGGCCCGGTCCCAGGCGAAGATGACGAAGGCCAGCAGCGTGCCCCCGAGCAGCACGAAGACCAGTCCCTGGCGCCAGCCAAAGACGGCGTCATAGGTGCGTAGGATCTCCTCTCGCAGGATGGGCCTGGTGTCCGGGAGGGCGAGGCTGAGCTTCTCGGCCACCTTGCGCACCTCCAGGGGGTTGCGGACCCGAAGCACAATGTCGGTGAAGCGGTCCTTCGGGATGGCGAAGAAGCCCCGGAAGTCCGGCTCCGAGACGAGCATGAGGTCACTGCTCACGAGCTCCGTGTCCGGGGAGAGGATGGCGGCGACCCGGAAGGAAAGGGGCTGCCCATGCGCCGAACGGAGGCTCAGATAATCGCCGATCCCAAGGCCCCGGGTCCGGGAGATGCCGGCCCCGATCAGGATCTCGCCGGGGGCCGGGACCTCGTGGCCGGCGGCGACCCGCGGGACCATCAGGGTGTAGTTGGCCCTGACCGCCGGGTCGTAGAAATAGCCCCAGAGCCGCCCGTATTTCTCGCTGACCCCCCGGATACGTTCGATCCGGTCCAGGTAGTCCGCGGGCATCAGGTCGTGGCGCCCCGCCACCTGGCGCTGGAGGATGATCTCCGGGGACTGCGCCAGCACCAGGGCCGCCTCCCGGCGCAGGGACTGGGTGAAGAGCATCACCGAGGCGAGTAGGAAGACGATCAGGGTGTAGACGATGAGCAGACCCAGGTGCTTGCCCGGCCGCCGGGCCAGGGCGGAGAGGCTGTAGTCGATCAGATAGCGCTGCCGGCGCAGCCACTCCACCATGCCAGAAGACATGCCGTCCGCGAATGAACGCGAATGAACGCGAATAGATGGATTCGCGTGGACGCGGTCTTGCGAGGCCTGGTTATCGCCCAGCGGGTATGTCATTCGGTCCGCCAATCCCATTCGCCGTCTTCGCTCTTTCGCGTTCTTCGCGGACTCCCCCTTTGGGGCCCCAGGTTGGACCCGAGCTCATGGCGGAGGCAGCGCCATCGGGCGCTGGGCCGGGACCAGGGAGCCGGTGGGGAAGTGCTCGATGGCCATCGGGTGGTCCTGGAAGGCGCTGTGCAGGTCCGCCTGGCTCGGGTGTCGGGTGTAGCGCGCCTCGGTGAAGAGGGCCAGGTCCGTCAGGTCCAGGGCCGCCACCAG
>JBLMWY010000432.1:0-4480 GCA_050257475.1 Bdellovibrio bacteriovorus | reverse complement strand
CCGAGTCGCTGATGGGGGGGGTGGGGCAGGGGCACTCCGATCTTGGCTACCGGGCCCGTCTCGCCTTTGCCCCCACCCCACTCGGCGCCCTGGTGCTTGCGCGCCAGGGGTGGTCACCGGGGGAGGGGCTCTGCCCCCTGGTTGCGGACATTCCCGCCCTGAAGGCGGCCCTCGGGGGGCTGCCATTAGCCAGCCTGGGTCTGAGCCGTCGCGAGCTGGATGATCTGACCCGGATGGGGCTGCGCCAAATCCTGGATCTGCTGCGGCTGCCCCGGCAGGGGCTGCGGGAGCGCCTGGGTCCGAAGCGGATGGACTGGCTGGAGCGCCTGCTCGGCGAGTCTCCGGATCCGCGCCCCTGGTTCCAGGCCCCGCCCACCTATCGGGGCCGTATCGAGCTCCTCGGTGAGGTCGAGCTCGCCGAGTCCCTGGTCTTTCCCTGCCGGCGCCTGCTCCTGGAGCTCGCCGGGGTCCTTAGGGGATGCCGGGCAGGGGCCCGCCGGTTGGAGTGGCGGCTCTTCCATTCAGTTGGCACCGAGACTCCCTTCGAGCTGGGTGCCGCCCGCCCCCAATGGGAGCCGGAGCTCTGGCTTGGGCTTCTGCGGGAGCGTTTAGGGCGCCTGGAGCTCCCGGCCCCGGTGCGGGAGGTGCGGCTCGCCGTCACCGACATCGAGATCCTGGATCTCGGCTCCCCCGAGGTCTCGCCGGGTCTTTTTGCGCGGCGCGACGGCGGCCGGAGCCCGACCCCGGCCGTCCTCGACCGGCTGCGGGCGCGCCTGGGGGACGAGTCGGTGCGCGGCCTTGCCCTGGTGGCGGACCATCGCCCCGAGCACGCCTGGCGCTGGTGCGAGCCGGGGACCTCGGGGGCCGGCATCCCCCGGGCCGACCGACCCCTGTGGCTGCTGCCTCAGCCGCAGCCCCTGGAGGCGCGCCAGGGCCGACCCTGGCTCGACGGTCCCCTGGACCTGGGCGCCGAGCGGGAGCGCATCGACGCCGGTTGGTGGGATGGCCAGGAGGTGGCCCGGGACTATTTCGTCGCCATCGGCCCCCGCGGCGAGCGTCTCTGGATCTACCGCAACCTCAAGGGGCCCCATGGCTGGTATCTGCATGGGTTCTTTGGCTGAGAGGTTGTGAAGAAACCGTAGCGAGCAGCCTCGAGCGCAAGGAGCCGCGCAGCGAGCGACGAGACATATCAAGTGGATAGGCGAGGAGCGAGCGAGCACGCGACGCCGCGATCGGGGCGCGCAGTTTATTCACAATCTCTGAGGCAGCCATCGCCTCAACCGTTTTCGGATAATCGGCATCCTGCGGGCAGGCACCGAACCCTGAGCCTGGTGCCTATTGCCCATTACTCCCGGGCTCAACGACCCGATGGCTCGGGGCAAGGCGCCCAGGCGGTCTCAGTCGCCGAGGATGTAGGCCAGGTCGATCTCAACGCTGTCGAAGGGCGGGATCCGGGCGCGGGCCTGATCTGCGGTTGGCTGGGCGACGGTAGCAACAACCCGATAGCCCTCGCCGTCGAGCCGGTGGACGATGAGGGTGCGTTCCTCGGGCCAGATGAGCCAGTAATAGGGCACCCGATGCTGCTGCAGCAGCAGGAAGAGGGTCAGGGTGTCCTTGCGCTCATGGCCGGGAGAGACGATCTCGCACACCCAGTCTGGAGTGAGCTCGACGATGCCCCGGGGGCGCTCGGGCATCCGCTCCTTGCGCCACCCGGCCAGGTCATGGCTCGGGCATTGGTGTGGCTCGTAGGCCACGCTGACCTCGGTCAGGATCCACCAACCGGTGGGGCCAGTTGGTCGATCGAAGGAGCCGAGCTCGACCGAGGTTCGGTGTTGCACGACCCCGTGGTCCGCCCGCGCCATGGGCCGCCGGACAATCTCGCCGTCGATCAGCTCGACCCGTTCTTCCGGACTTTCCAGTAGATCGTCGATCGTCTGGAGCTTAAGGGCTTCCATGTTGACCCTGGCCGGCATTCTTGCTCATGTTGTCGGGAATGCTAGGCGTTGGCCGCAGAGCTGTCGAGGCGCGGTCGCCACCGCCCACCGCCTGGTGCGCGAGTCGCCGCAGTCGCTCCACCATGGCGGCGAGTCCATTGCGGCGGGTCAGGCTCAGGTGGCGATCGAGTCCGATCTCGGCGAAAAAGGCCGAGGCGTCGAAGTCCAGGATGGCCTGGGCGCCCTGTCCCGAGAAGAGCCGCTGCAGGAGGGCGATCAGCCCGCGGACCAGGTCCGCATCACTATCGGCCAGAAACTCGAGGGTATCGACCGTTCCGGGCCTCACCCGGGCCGCCAGATAGACCTGGCTCTGGCAGCCGCGGACGACGTGATCCGGCGTCTTCAGGGCCTCCGGCATGGGAGGCAGCCGCTCACCGAGGTCGATGAGCTGCTGATAGCGTGTGGGCCAATCGGGCAGGCAGTCGAAGAGGGCGCGGATCTCCTCGGCGACTGTCGCGGGGGAGTCGCCGGCCGCCGGCGGATAGGCGATCGTGCCCTCCGGCCCCGAGTCCGCTCGAGTGGCGCCTGAGGCCTTCCGAGGACCCGCTGTGACCGCCCGCTCCCTGGCATCGTGGATGATGCCCTTGAGTGCCTCGGCCAACCGATCGACCTCCTCCAGGGTGTTGTAGAGGCCAAACGAGGCGCGCGCCGTCGACCTCAAGCCCAGCCGGTCCATCAGCGGCTGGCAGCAATGATGCCCGGTGCGGATGCAGATGCCCTCCAAATCGAGCCGGGTTCCGATATCGAGGGTGGAGATGGGCGGGTCTGTCACCACGAATGACAGGGCACCAGAGCGCCTGGGTGCCTGGCCCTTGATCTCCACGCCCGGGATGGCGGACAGGCGCTCGGTGGCCTGACGCAGCAGGCGGTCCTCGTGCGCGGCGATCCGCTCCAGACCCAGGGGCGACAACCAATCGATGGCTGCGGCGAGCCCGATGGCGCCGGCAATGTGGGGGGTTCCCGCCTCGAACCGACTGGGCAGATCCGCGTAAGTGGTGCGCTCGAACGTCACACGCTCGATCATGTCACCGCCGCCCTGGTAGGGGGGCATGGCCGCAAGCAGGCGGCGCTTCCCGTAGAGCACGCCAATGCCGGTGGGGCCATAAAGCTTGTGGCCCGAGAAGGCATAGAAATCCGCATCCAGCGCCTGCACGTCGGTGTGCCCATGGGCCACCCATTGGGCGCCGTCGATCAGGACCAGGGCACCCGCGGCATGGGCCGCCGCGATGATCTCCGCCACCGGGTTCACGGTGCCCAAGGCATTGGAGACCTGCGTGACGGCGACCAGGCGGGTGCGGGCCGACAGGAGCTGCCGGAAGACGTCGAGCCTCAGGACACCCGCGTCGTCGATCGGGATCACCCGAATCCGCGCACCGGTCTGCTCCGCCACCATCTGCCAGGGAACGATGTTCGAATGGTGCTCCAGCTCGGAGAGGACGATTTCGTCACCGGGCGCAAGGTTCGCACGGCCCCATGTGCCGGCCACCAGGTTAATGGACTCGGTGGTGCCCCGGGTGAAGATGCACTCCGCGGGCTCCGCAGCCCCGATGAAGCGGGCCACCCGCTCCCGGGCACCCTCGAACAGGCGGGTGGCGTCTTGCGACAGCCGATAGGCCCCGCGATGGACATTGGCATGCCGGTGCCGGTAGTACTCCGCGATTGCGGTGATCACCGGCTCGGGTTTCTGGGCGCTGGCGGCGTTGTCCAGATACACGAGTGGCCGACCTTGCGCCGGCGCTTCGAGGACGGGGAACTGGGCGCGGATCGCCGGTAGATCGAGCCGCGCGGTGGGGACGCGGGGGACTGGGTGATGGAGGTCCATGACCGACAACGGTTGGCCCGGCGGTCGCCGTTGTCAAGCCGATTTCCGCCGGAGTCCTCCGCGGCGTCTGATGCTGGCCGGCCTCACCGCCAGTGGCACAGCTTCAGCCGAGGGCGCCGGCCGCGCCGAAGGAGTGGATCAGGTCCTTGCGAGCCAACATCCCGAGGAGCCGCCCGCTCACGTCCACCACGGGCATGCTGCGGCCTCCGTGGCGGCGGAAGGCCTCGGTCATGGCCGGAAGGTTGGCGTCGGCCCCGAGGGTCTGGGCCGGTGCCGTCATGACCGCGTCCACCCGGACCCCCGAGCAGCAGCGGCGCACCGCCTCGGGCTCCGTGGAGAGCTTGACCAAAAGGGCCAGTGCTGAGGCCGCTTTGAGCTGGCGCAGCACGTCCGTCTCGGTGAGGATGCCGATGACCTTGCTGGTCTTGTCTACCACGGCAGCGGATTTGACGCCGTGCTCCGCCATCTGAGCGACGGCGTCGGGCAGATATTGGTGTGGCTCCAGGGCCGGTCCGCCGGTGCGCATCAGTGAGCGTGCCACGGGATTGCCCGCCAGTCGTTCCAGGGCGTGGGTCGCCGAGGCGCGGTATAGCTCCCGGAAGTCCTGGGGGCTGATGTCCAGGTAGCCCGGAATATCGCGCATGGCCTCCGCCACGTCTTCTTC
>JBLMWY010000431.1:0-3686 GCA_050257475.1 Bdellovibrio bacteriovorus | reverse complement strand
GGCATGCCCTATCTGGACATAGTCCGGCGGGTCAAGGACCAGTTCGGGGTCCCCACCTTCGTCTATCAGGTGAGCGGCGAATACGCCATGCTCAAGGCCGCGAGCCAGAATGGCTGGCTGGATGAGCGTTCAGTGGTGCTCGAGTCCCTGCTCGGGATCAAGCGGGCCGGCGCCGACGCCATCCTGACCTATTTCGCCCTCGACGCCGCCCGCTGGCTGAACGCCTAGTAGCCGTCCCCCCGCGGCCCTCGCCACTCGCTACTCGTCACTTCCTCATGTCTGACCGCTACGCCGTCATCGGCAACCCCATCGCCCACAGCAAGTCGCCGGCGATCCATGCCGCCTTCGCGCGCCAGACCCGGCAAGACCTGACCTACGGGCGCATCCTGGGTCATCCGGATGCCTTCTCCGATGAGGTCCGGCGCTTCTTCGCCGACGGGGGCCGAGGTCTCAACGTGACGGTCCCTTTCAAGGAGCAGGCCTGGGCCCTGGTCGACGAGCGCAGCTCCCGGGCGGAGACGGCCGGGGCGGTCAACACCTTGATACCACTGTCGGAGGGACGCCTGCGGGGCGACAACACCGATGGGGTTGGATTGGTGCGGGATCTGGGGGTCAACCATGGCTTCGCGTTCGCGGATCGGCGCATCCTGTTGCTGGGCGCGGGCGGGGCCTCGCGCGGGGTCCTGCGCCCCCTCCTGGAGACGGGGCTGAGGGAGCTGGTGATCGCCAACCGGACGGCCTCCAAGGCCCTGGACCTGGCGGCGTCGGCCGCCGACCTGGGGCCGGTGCGCGGGACTGGGCTCGACGACCTTGGGGCCATTGCAAACGGCGGATTCGATCTCATCGTCAATGGGACCTCGGCGGGACTGGCGGGGGAGACACCAGCGCTCCCGTCGCGCTGTCTGGCCCCGGGCGGTTGGGTCTACGACATGCTCTACGGCGATCAGCCCACGCCCTTTTGTCGATGGGGTTCGAGTCAAGGGGCCGCCCAGGTCCTGGACGGCCTCGGGATGCTGGTGGAGCAGGCGGCGGAGTCATTCTGGCTTTGGCGGGGCCTGCGCCCCGAGACCGGTCCCGTGATCGCGATGCTGCGCCAGCCGAGGTCCCATGAACCGCTCTGACCCCGTAGGCGTGGCGCCCCGCCGCAACTCCGCCCTTGAGCCCCAAGCCATCCCTGGAGTGACCCGATGAAGACCGCCGTGCTCGGACTTGGCCTGATGGGCGCGGAGATCGCCCTGCGACTCAGGCGCCAGGGCGCCGAGGTGATCTGCTGGAACCGGGGTGCGGAGCGGGCCCAGGCGGCCCGGGAGCGCGGCCTCCCGGTGGCGGCGAGCGCGGCCGAGGCCATTGCCGCTGCGGATGTCATCCTCCTGGTCCTGAGCGATGCCAACGCCATCCGGGAGACCCTGTTCGACCCACCGGACGCGGCCCTCGCCCTTGCCGGGCGCATCGTCGTCCAGATGGGCACCATTGGTCCCGCCGAGAGCCGTGACATCGAGGCCCGGCTGGTGTCCCTGGGTGCCCGCTACCTGGTGGCCCCGGTCCTGGGCAGCCTGCCGGAGGTGCGGGAGGGACGCCTCATCGTGATGGCGGGCGGGGAGCCGGTCCTCTTCGAGCAGTGCCTGCCTGTGCTCCGGGACCTGAGCCGCGATCCCCAGCTCATCGGCGACGTCGGCGCCGGGGCGGCCCTCAAGCTCGCCATGAACCAGCTCATCGCCGGGCTTACCGCCACCTTCGCCCTGAGCCTGGGTCTGGTGCGCGCCGAGGGGATCGACGTCAGCCAATTCATGACCCTGCTGCGGGGCAGCGCCCTGCACGCCCGCACCTTCGACAAGAAGCTGGACAAGTACCTGGCCCACGACTACGGCGCGGCCAACTTCCCCTTGAAGCATCTGCTGAAGGACATCCGTCTGTTCCGCCAGGTGGCGGAGCAGGTCGGCCTGGACACGGGGCTCCTCGGGGCCCTGGAGTCCATCTGCGCGCGTGCCGAGGCCCAGGGCTACGGCGAGCAGGACTACTCAGCCCTTTACGAGGCGGTCAGCCCCCGTTGATCAGCCCCAGTTGATCATCCCGGCCCCCTCGATGCCGCCGCTACTCCGGCTTGGGCGCCACACCGCGAGATCTGGATAGGACCTGCATTGCCCGACCCATGGACCTTCCATTCACACACAAACCTGGCCGCCGCGAGCGGCATCTGCGCCGCCGCCATGAGAACCCCCTGTTCGCCTGGCCGCCCGAGGAGGTGGAGCCGGAGGCCCTGCTCGCCGCCCAGAAGGCCGACCATGAGGAGATGGTCGCCTTTCGCGCGGATTTCCGGGACCTGATCCAGCGCGCCGTCAACCTGCCCGCGGACGCGGATAGCGACACCGTCTTGGGGCTCAAGCAGGACCTGGAGCGCCGCTACGAGCAGTCCTTCGGCCTCCCGGAGGACCATGCCCGCGAGCGGGCCGCCCTGCGCAAGCTCATCGACCTCATCATGAAGGCCGTGCGGCGCGCCGCGGGCAACGACCCCCTGGCCCGCCAGGAGCTGGCGGACGAGGAGCAGGCCCGCGCGATCCACTTCCGGCTCCTGGAGCAGCCCCTGGTGGCGGACCTCCTCCATCCCGAGAGCCCTATCGCCCCCGAAGAGCTGACGCCCGCCCTGCTGAGCGCCACGGCCGAGGAGGTCGAGGCCGCCCTGGGGCTCTTCGACCTTCCTCAGGTCGAGCAGCTTGCCCAGGAGTCTCTCCGGCTGGTCGAGCGCCTGGAGGGGGAGGGTCTGACCCTGACGCTGCCCCGTCAGCGACTGAGCCAGCTTCTGACCCGCCTCGGATCGGACCCAGCGCCGCGGCACTGAGCGGCCGACCCGGAGGGATCGAGGCGGGCGATCCATTGGACCCAGATCGCCGCGTCGCGGGCGTCCGGAGCCTTCCGGTGCCCGAGCCCCAGGATCGGGGTTTGAATCGGAGGAGTACGACGCCCTCGCGGCGATCGAGCACCTTCTCAACGGCCCGATTGCCGAGCACCACACCATTCTGGATCTGAAGAAGCAGGACTCGGCGCTGGGTGACCCTTCACTGCGACTAACACAGATGCACGACGAGGTCGTCGATACGGATTTCAACCCGACGATCCGGGAGGTGATTGGCGAGGAGGCGCGGGAGGTCGCCGCGACCCAGGGCGCCGCCACAAGGCGCTTGGCGCTTCTGGACGCCCTTGCGGTCGTCTTCTGGTGGTCGCGCTGCTCTCCGCCTCGGCGGCGGTCTGGAGCCTGGTGCGGGATACCCGGGAGCCATTGCGGCACCTGGCGAAGAGAGCAGAGGCCCTGGCCGCCGAGCACCTGAACCACCGCATCGACGCAAGATCGTGGATGTCTACGTAGTGCGGCTGCAAAAGAAGCTTGGGCCGGCGGGCAAGGCCATCGAGACCGTTCGTGGCGTGGGATACCGGCTCGCATCGACTCGGCTTTGAGGGGGAGCCGGGGGCCTGACCACAGGGGCGCGCTCACTGACGTCGCAGCACCCGCTCCAGGGCCGCGCGGGCGCGGTTGCTCGGCACCGCGAAGCCGATGCCGACATTGCCGCCGGTGGGTCCGATCAGGGCCGTGTTGATGCCGACCACCTCGCCAACCAGGTTCACCAGGGGTCCGCCCGAGTTTCCCGGGTTGATGGAGGCGTCGGTCTGGACCAGCTCCCCGAGCTCGCTGC
>JBLMWY010000430.1:0-7557 GCA_050257475.1 Bdellovibrio bacteriovorus | reverse complement strand
GCCCTGGAGGGTCTGGCCGTAGTAGCTCTTGACCTGGAGAAGGATCTGCTCGTTTGTCTTCATCGGGGCTCGCGAGGGGTCAGGTTGGGGTTCGGTCAGGGTTCTGGCTCGGCCGCCGCAGGGCCACGGCGAGAAAGGCACCGAGCGGGAGCGACCCGCGCAAGCGCCCCTCCAGCCAGCGGGCCACCGGCCCCGCCGAAGGGAGAAATACGGCCCAGCGCGCCTCGATTCGAGGTGATGGTGTCGGATCCCGGGTCCAGCCGAGCACCTAGGAGCCAGTCCCAGCGGGCCCCGCGGTAACCGCCATACCCGGGCCCGGAAGGTTAGACCGTATTCGGTGGCCCATCATCGGACCCTGAGCGGGGCACGGCCAATCTTGCCTGGGTGGTCCGCTCGCCGAGGATCTCTCCCAGAATCTGCCGAGATCTTTGGGCAACTAGCTCCTTGGAGAGCCGGCGCTCACGGGTCAAGAGGGCCTGGACGCTCCGCCTATCCTGGAGGAGGACCTGGAAGGGCCCTGGGCCGAAAGGACGGTCGCGGCTGATGCGCGCGATCCGACCCAGGTTCACCCGCCCGTCGTCCAGCAGGATCAGGTGGGGGCCGAGCCCGCGGCTTGGATCCGGCCGCGGGAAATCCAGCACCCCGAGCAGGACATAGGGCTTGTCCGTGAGCCGAACCCCAAGCTGAACTTCGGTCGCCTCGATCTCCGTCAGGTAGATGGTCTCCCCCACCGCCGCGCGCAGCCGCTCCACCTGGTCCGCGTACTCGGGTGAGGGCCAGAGTCCCGCGGGGCCAGGATCTTCCTCCGAGATGGTCTTCACCGGACTTCGATCGGTCATGCGCTGACTCCAACGCGAAGCGGCCTGATGCAGCGCCGGCAGTTGAGGCAGCGCTCCTGGTCCATCTCCACCCCGTAGATGCCCGCATGGTTCAGTAATCTGAAAGTGACGCTAGAGCGCATCCTCGTCTCCCGACCACAACGTTTACGCCGGCACCGAGCGTCTTCCGAAGGGTGCTGGCATCGAGGCGATCAGGGTACCGGAGCTTGCCGAGGAGCTGCGCGCGCTCGGCTAGACCCCTTATGGTCGGGCCCCACTTCGACTCAAGGCCGTTCATTGCGGCACCAGCGCCCGCCAGGCCGCGATCAGGGCATCGGCCGCCTGGCGGATCTCCGCATCCGTCGTGGGCTCACCGATGCTGAGCCGCACCGCCCCCTGCGCCCGCTCGGCGGAGACACCCATAGCGCCCAGCACCCCGCTGACCCCGGCGCCCTCCTCGTGGCAGGCGGAGCCCACGGAGGCGGCGATCGCCGCGGCACGGGCCAGGAGCGCCCGCCCGCTCGCCCCCGGAAAGGACAGGTTGAGGGTATTGGGCAGGCGCTCGACCGGGTGTCCGTTGAGAACCAGGCCAGGGACCGCCGCGGTGAGACGCTGGTGCAGGGCATCCCGCCGCTCGCGCAGGCGATCCATGCCCTCGGGCAGCCGGGCCCAGGCGAGCTCCGCCGCGGCGCCCAGGCCGACGATGTGGGTGACGTTCTCGGTGCCCGGTCGCAGGCCCCGCTCGTGCCCAGCGCCAGATTGGATGGGGGCGATGGGGGTGCCCGCTCGGACATAGAGGGCCCCGACCCCCTTCGGGCCATAAAGCTTGTGACCCGCGATGGTCAGCAGGTCGACCCCGAGGGAGTCAACGTCCACGGGGATTTTACCCGTCGACTGGGCCGCGTCGGTGTGGAATAGCACCCCCCGGGCCCGAGCCAGCGCCGCCAGCTCCGCGATCGGCTGGAGGGTGCCGACCTCATTGTTGGCGTGCATCACCGACACCAGCACGGTGTCTGCCCGCAGGGCAAGCGCCAAGTCGTCCGGTGAGACGCGGCCATACCCGTCGACGGGCAGCACCGTCAGGTCCCAGCCCCGCCCCCGCAGATGCTCCATGGGCCGGGCGACCGCCGGATGCTCCACAGCACTGGTGATGAGGTGTCGGCCGCGCCCGCCCAGGGCCTCGGCGACCCCCAGGATGGCGAGGTTGTTGGCCTCGGTGGCACAGCCGGTGAAGACGATCCCGCCAGGATCCGCCCCGATCAGCCCCGCCACCTGCTCGCGTGCCCTCGCCACCGCCTCCTGGGCCCGGCGACCGTAGGGATGGCTGGAGGATGGGTTGCCGAAGTGCTCGCGGAGATAGGGCAGCATCGCCTCCAGCACCTCCTGGGCGACCGGGGTGGTGGCGTTGTAGTCGAGGTAGATGGGGAGGCTCATCCCAGTGCCTGCACCAGGTCGGCGATCAGGTCCTCGGGGTCCTCCAGCCCCACCGAGAGTCGGATCATCCCGTCCGCGATCCCGCGCCGGGCCCGCTCCTCGGGGCCCAGGCCATGGTGGGTGGTGGTGATGGGCTGGGTGGCGAGGCTCTCCACCCCGCCCAGACTGGGCGCGATCGCGAAGAGCCGCAGCCGGTCCACCACGGCAGCGGCCGCAGCCCCGCCGCCCGCCACCTCGCCCCCCGCCACTTCGATGGTGAGCATGCCGCCGAAGCCCAACATCTGGCGGGCCGCCAGGGCATGACCCGGGAAGCTCGCGAGCCCCGGGTAGAGCACCCGGGCGACCCTGGGATGCCCCTCCATGAACTGGGCGATGGCCAGGGCCGAGGCGCTCTGGGCCCGCACCCTCACCACCAGGGTGCGCAGGCTCCGGGCCAGCAGGGCGGCCGTCTCGGGTGCCGGGGTCGAGCCCAGGTTCTTCCGCCAGTGCCAGACCCCATCGATCAGCACCTTGGAGCCCATCAGGGCCCCGGCGGTGATGTCGCTGTGGCCCCCCAGGTACTTGGTGGCGCTGTGCACCACCAGATCGGCCCCGAGGGCCAGGGGCTGCTGATTGACCGGCGAGGCGAAGGTGTTGTCCACCACCAGCAGCGCGCCATGAGCATGGGCCCGAGCGGCGATGGCGGCGATGTCGAAGACCTCCAGGGTCGGGTTGGTCGGGGTCTCTAGGAAGACCAGCCCGGCACCCCCTTCGAGCAGCGCGTCCAGACGCTCCAGCTCGCCCCCGAGCAGCAGGTGGGTGCGAATGCCGAGCTGGGGGAGCTGCTGGCCGATCAGCTCCAGGGTGCCACCATAGGCATCCCCGATGCAGACCACCCCGCCCCGCCCATGGGCCAGGAGTAGGGCCGTCTCCGCCGCCATGCCGGAGGCGAAGGCCAGGGCCGCCTCGGCCCCCTCGATGGCGGCGAGCTTGGCCTCCAGCGACTGGATGCTGGGATTGAGCCCATAGCGGGTGTAGAGGGCCCCCGCCGCGCGCCCCTCCACCACGTCGAGGATCGCCTCGGTCGATGGGAAGGCGAAGGTCGTCGATGTATAGACCGGGGTGTGGGGGCTGCCGTGGGCATCCTTGAGCTCGCCGGCATGCACGCAAAGGGTTCCCAGGCGTTGGGACTCAGGCATGGCTCCACTCCTCCATCCACCGCTCTTGCGTGATCTCCAGGGCCCGTTGCAGCGCGACGACCTCGGTCTCGCCAAGCCGATCGCGGAGGCACTGGGCGAAATCCTCGGGAGAGACGATGACGCCGTCGGACGGCGTGACCAGGGTGTCGCCGATCAACATGGCCGGCGGCGGCAGCGCAGCGGACGCGTCGCAGTAGCGTACCTCGCTCTGATAGCCGAGGGCCTCACGCAGCGCCTCGGCGTAGCGCATGTAGAGGGAGCATCGGCCCCCCGGGGGCTCCTTGGAGAGGATGGTGACGGAAGACACGGGGCGACGTTCCTCCTCGGCGGGTTGGGGTGGCGCTGGGTGCGCCGCTCTTGTTCTTTCGCTCTTGGGGTCAGAAGACCAGCACCCGTTCGGCCGCCAGGGTGCGCTCGGACAGCTCGTCCACTGTGCTGCGCCGCGCTCCGTCGACCAGCTCCGCGTCCGTGATGCCGCGGGCGTCCATACAGGTGCCGCACAGCAGAACCTCGCCGCTCCGGATGATCGACTTGGTCATCAGCTCCAGGTTGTAGTAGCCCTGCGGGACCTTCTGGCCAGACTTGGCGCAGGCCACCGCGTCGGCCATCAGGAAGACGGAGACCTCGGCCCCCTTCTGGGCCAGGGCCTTGGCCAGCCGCAGGCCGTTGAAGCTGCGCTCGGTGCCGTAGGGGGGGTCGTTCAGGATGAACAGGATCTTCATGATTCAGCTCCCGCTTGGGTGGGTTGGGGATGGGCGTGCTCGACGGGCCAGCCCTGGGCGAGCCAGGCGGTCATGCCGCCCTGGACCACCCGGACCTGGGCGAAGCCCCGGCGGGCCAGCAGGGCCGCGGCCCTGGCCGAGCGGCGGTCGGTGCGGCAGATGAGCGCGATGGGACGCTCCAGATCCGCGGCCAGGGGCGATTCGGGGTCGGCCAGCCGGGCCGGCAGCTCCTCCAGCGGCAGATTCAGGGCCCCTTGGATGTGGCCCTGCTCACCGACGAAGTCGGCGGCGGTGCGCACGTCCAGGACCAGGATCCCCTCCCCCGCATCCAGGCGTCCCTTGAGGTCCTGGATGCTCATGGCCGGCCGTTGGCGGAGCCGCGCCACCAGCCGGGGCAAGAAGGCTAAGGCGGCGACCAGGGCCAGGGCGATCAGACCCTTTTGGATCAGGCCCTCGCCGCCCGCCACCGCCTCGCGGCCGGCGAAACCCAGATATGTATAGGCCAGGGCCCCCGGCAGCATGAAGATCAGGCTCGCGACCAGGTAGTGGACGAAGGGGATTCGGGTGACCCCCAGGGCATAGTTCAGCAGGTTGAAGGGGAAGAGCGGGACCAGCCGGGTGAAGGCGACGAAGCGCCAGCCCTCGGCCTCCACCCCCTGGACCAGGCGCCCGAGCAGGCCCTTGGCGCGGGCCTGGACCCAGTCGGCGGCCAGGTGGCGCGCGACCAGAAAGGCCAGGCCCGCCCCCAGGGTCGCGCCGATCAGGTTATAGACGGTCCCCCACAGGGGCCCGAACAGGGCGCCACCGGCCAGCGTCAGCACCGAGCCGGGCAGGAACAGCACCGTGGCGGCGGCGTAGAGCCCCATGAAGAGCAGGGGTCCGGCGGCCCCGGCACCGCTAACCCAGGCCTCCAGGGCCGTGGCGTCGAGCCGGTCCCGATAGAGGAAGGCGAGCGCGATGGCACCGGCCAGCACCAGGGCCCCGAGGACCCGCGCGAGGGTGCGATTCATCGGGCCTCCCCGCCGGACATCGGGTGCGGCCACTGGCGGCGGTTGATCGCGTAGCCGGTCACCCCGCCCCGGAACGGCAGGGCCAGCATGCCCGGCAGGCGGTCCACCTCCCGGGGGTCCCGATGGTCGCGGATGCCGATGGTCATGCCCTCATGGCCCGCCCTGGGCTGGTCGCGATAGGTGCCGAAGAGCCGGTCCCAGATCGACAGGTTGAAGCCGAAGTTGGAGTTGGTCTCGTCGTCCTCGATGGAATGGTGGACCCGGTGCATGTCCGGGGTGACCAGGACCCAACGCAGCCAACGATCCAGGGCAATCGGCAGCCGCACGTTGCCGTGATTGAACATGGCCGTGGCGTTGAGGAGCACCTCGAAGATCACCACCGCTACCACCGGGGTCCCCAGCACCAGGATGGTGGCAAATTTGATGAGCATGGAGAGGATGATCTCCAGGGGGTGGAAGCGGGCCCCGGTGGTCAGGTCATAGTCCAGGTCCGCGTGGTGCACCCGGTGCAGTCGCCAGAGGGCCGGAATGGCATGCACCATCACGTGCTGCACCCAGATCACCAGGTCCAGGGTCACCACCGCCACCACCACCGCCAGCACCGGATGCGGGGGGTAGAGGTTGAGGAGGCCCCAACCCCGCTCCGCGGCGACCGCGGCCACCCCTACGGCGGCGGCGCGAAAGAGGAGCCGGAGCACCAGGGTGTTGAGCGCCACCAGGCCCAGGTTGTTGGCCCAGCGGATCCCCTTCGAGACGGTGAGCGCCCGCCGGGGGGCCAGCAGCTCCCACAGGGTCATGAGGGCGAAGATGCCGAGGAACGAGGCGAGCCGGATCGCCGGCTCGTAGGTCTGAATGAAGGAATCCAAGGCGATGGGTCTCCGGCTGTGGGGCTGCCCCGTGGGCGGGAATGCACTTAGAATGGCACGTGACCCGCCTTCTATCAACCGTCTGGTTGAATGTTATCTCAGCCGCGGGACCCACCCTCCCATGCCCAAGAACCAAGGACCCAAGCAGACACTGTTCGAGCACCTGGCCGCCGTCGCCCGCGCCCTCGGGGCCGCGCCGCGCCTGGAGCTCCTGGATTACCTGGCCCAGGGGGAGCGTAGCGTCGAGGAGCTGGCCCAGGTTTCGTCCTTAAGCGTCGCCAATACCTCCAAACACCTACAGCAGCTCAAGGCGGTTGGGCTGGTGCAAGCGCGGCGCGAAGGCAAGCATGTGCGCTACACGCTGGGGGACGACCGGGTGCTGGACGCGGTGGCGGCGCTGCGCGGCCTCGCCGAGGCCCACATCGGCGCCGTGGAGGACCTGGTGGCGAGCTATCTGAGGCGCCGCGACGCCCTGGAGCCGGTCCCGGCCTCGGATTTGCTGGATCGGGTGCGCGACGGTCTGGTGACCGTTATCGACGTGCGTCCCCCGGAGGAGTATGCCCAGGGCCATGTCGCGGGGGCCCTGAACCTGCCGCTCGATCGGCTGCAGGAGCGGCTGAAGGACCTGCCGCCCCATCGGGAGGTGGTCGCCTACTGCCGCGGCCCCTGGTGCGTGCTTGCCTTCGAGGCCGTGGCCCGGCTGCGGGAGGCGGGATTCGAGGCCCGTCGCCTCCAAGACGGGCTGCCCGAGTGGCGCCGGGCAGGCCTGCCGGTGGTGGCCGTACCGCCCGACCCAATGACGAACGATCATCCGGAACAAGGTGCCGCCCGGCGCACTTCCTCTGCTGTACCCCGCCCCTAGTCATGACCTTCCAAGGAAACCCACGCATGCCGCGTCTCGCGTAGGTTCCCCGGACGAACTGCATCAATACGCGCGGCCGATGATAGCGAGCCGCATCCTCCGCGTGGGATACGGCTCGTTCGTCGACGCATCCTGCGACGGTGTGAGCCAGGTCGCCCGGGTGAGCCCTTCCTGGGCCACCGACTGGGCGCGGGCGAAGTCCACGCCGGGGCCGCCGAGGCTCCGCGGCGTGCTCCAACTGGTGGGTGACGCGGACGACCCGGACCTGGTCGGGTAACACCGCGAGGGGCTGGGCAAACTCCGACAGCCCCATCGTTGGATTCAGCCGCCGGTATGGAGCGGTCGCCTCCGCCAGCAGCGTCCCCTTCGCGTCCAACGCCTCAATGTGGAGGTGTCCCTGGATGGGGCTCCTGCCCCTGAACGTCTTGTGCAGGCGTCCCCATACCTGGAGACCGTCCGGCGCCTCTCGCACCTGGGCCGAGGTGATCTCCGCATGGGTGGAGTCGACCCGCTCGACGGTGATGGCGTCCGTGGCCCTTGCGTCGGTCCGCACCCCCCCGCAGCCGGCGGCCACGGCCGCGGTTAGGATCAGGCGGGCAGGATGGCGGCGCGGATGTGCGCGGTGTCCCGCGGCGATTCGGCGTTTACGCGGTCGGATTTCCGATGG
>JBLMWY010000429.1:0-4952 GCA_050257475.1 Bdellovibrio bacteriovorus | reverse complement strand
CGAAACTCCATGGGCTGCGGAGCCGTCAGGACCGAGATGTCCAGGGTCAGACCCTGAAGCTCCCGCTCCTCCAGGCGCTCGAAGCGGGGATCCCGGAAGGCGGCCGCAAAGGCATTGTCCGCCACGTCGAGGACCAGGGGCTGGGTCGCCTCCAGGTGGCCGATGCAGCCCCGAAGGGCCCCCAGGCGGTGGAGGGTGACGAAGGCGGCCCCCGGCTGTCTCAGACGTCCCGTGAAGCGCTCGAGGTCGGGCCGGGCCGCAGTGCCGTGGGCGAGCCCGTGTCGAATGGAGCCCCAGGCCACATCGACCAGCCGCTGGCGCTCACCCTCGTCCAGGGGGGGCGTATCCTCAGTAGAACGCATAGGCCCCATAGCCAACCACCTGGTCCCGTGGCCCCGCGGTGTCCCCAGAGTTGCGCAGATCCAGGGTGCGCTCCGCGAGGCCCAAGCGGCGGGCCTGGAGGAGCAGACCACGCAGGGGGATGCAGCCGCAGGCGGAGTGATCATCCAGCCCCCCCGCATCCAGCCGCTCGATGGCCTGGGTGGTGCGCAGATCGGCCCGCTTGGCGCTCTCGTAGTCCAGGTAGTGACTGAGATCCGAGCTGACCAGGATCAGGGTCTCGGGGCCACCCCAGAGCCGCTCCATCACCTCCGCGACCGCCTCCGGGGCGGCATCGCCCACCAAGAGGGGCACGACGCGGAAGCTCGGCAGCAGGCTCTGGAGAAAAGGCAGATGCACCTCGAGGCAGTGCTCGCCCGAGAAGGGCCGGTCCATCTGATGGACCTGAGGCAGATCGGCCAGCCGGTCAAGGGCCTCGCGGTCCAGCTCCACAGGCCCGAGCGGGGTCAACAGCCGCTCCGCACCTGGGTAGGCGAGACCCCTAAAATACACGCGATGGGCCGGTCCGAAGAGGAGCACCCGTCGGATGCGTGGGGCTATGGGGGTGAGCTGGGCATAGGCCGAGGCGGCAATGGGTCCCGAATATTGGTAGCCCGCATGGGGGACCACCAGGGCCTTGACATCGGACAGGGATACGGGGGCGGCGGCCATCAGAGACTGCACCCGGCGCTGCAGGGTGGCAGGGTCTGCCGGATAGAAGAGTCCGGCGACGGCGGGCTCACGGTCGCGATTCATGGCGCTAAGACACGTCACAACGTTCTGAGTGACTACCATTTTAGTGAAAGCCGTCCGAACCGGTGGCGCCACCGGGAGCCCATCCATCATGTATCACCATGTAACCCAGTTTTGGCATCCCCTCCCCGACGGGCGGGTGCAGTGCGACGTCTGCCCCCGCGCCTGCCGCCTGCGGGAAGGGCAACAGGGATTCTGCTTCGTGCGCAGCTGTCGCGACGGGGCCGTGGTGCTCGACAGCTACGGCCGCTCCAGCGGCTTCTGCGTGGACCCCATCGAGAAGAAGCCCCTGAATCATTTCCTACCGGGCACACCGGTCCTGTCGTTTGGCACGGCAGGCTGCAACCTCGCCTGCCGCTTCTGCCAGAACTGGGACATGAGCAAGTCCAGGGACCAGGATACCCTGGCCGCCAGTGCCCTGCCCGACGACATCGCCCGGCGCGCGGCGGACCTGGGGTGCCGGTCCGTCGCCTACACGTACAATGATCCGGTGATCTTCCTCGAGTACGCGGTGGACACCGCCCTGGCCTGCCGGCGTCTGGGCATCCGCAACGTCGCCGTCACCGCGGGCTATGTGAGCCCGGGGGCCCGGGAGGCCTTCTTCGCCCCCATGGACGCGGCCAATGTGGACCTCAAGGCCTTCACGGACGACTTCTACCACCGGGTGTGCGGCGGCCATCTCGAGCCGGTGCTGGACACCCTGCGCTATCTGAAGGGCGAGACCCAGGTCTGGTTCGAGCTCACCACCCTCCTGATCCCCGGCTACAACGATTCGGACGCCGAGCTCGACCGCATGACCCGCTGGGTGGTGGACGAGCTCGGGCCCGATGTCCCCATGCACTTCACCGCCTTCCACCCGGATTGGAAGCTGCTGGACGTCCCCCCGACCCCACCGGCGACCCTCACCAAGGCCCGCGCCATCGCCCGCGCGAACGGGATCCGCTATGCCTATACGGGCAACGTCCACGATCCGGACGGCGGCAGCACCCGCTGCCACCACTGCGGCACCCTGCTGATCGAGCGGGATTGGTACCGCCTGGGTCGCTGGGGTCTGGATGCACTGGGTCGCTGCGCCGCCTGCGGCACCGCGTGCGCCGGGGTCTTCGAGGATCACCCTGGCACCTGGGGCAGCCGCAGGCGGCCGGTCGAGATCAGGGCCTCTCAAAGACCCTGACACCGGCGCCGGACACCGCCGGGGCGCCCCTGATCCCCGGGCGGTCGTTTCCCCAGGGGCAGCGCTCGGGCATAATCCCGGCCTTTTTGGATGGGGGGTGTCCGCATGTTCAAGAATGCCAGGCTGTTTCGTCTAGGAGCGCCCTTTGGGCTCGACGCGGCCGGACTCGAGGCCGAGCTGGCCAATCGGCCCTTCCGTCCCTGCGGACCGGTAGAGACGGCCACCCTGGGATGGTCCTCCCCACTGGGCGAGGAGACCGCGGCCCTGGTGCATGCCGTGGGTGGCTGCCTGCTCCTGTGCGCCCGCAAGCAGGAGCGGCTTCTGCCCCCTTCCGCGGTCGCGGAGGCCCTGGAGGAGCGCATCGGCGAGATCGAGTCCGGGGAGTCGCGGGACATCGGGCGCGCGGAGCGCCGCCGGCTCAAGGAGCAGATCGTCAACGAGATGCTGCCACGGGCCTTCACCCGCTCCCGGCGTACCCTGCTCTACATCGATACCCAGTCCGGCTGGCTGGCGGTGGACACCGCGAGCGAGCGCCAGGCCGAGGACGTGGTGTCTCTCCTGCGCGAGACCCTGGGGAGCCTGCCCGCCAAGCCGCCGGCCCCGGTCCGCGCCCCCGGGGACCTCCTCACCGGCTGGCTGCTGACGGGGGAGGCCCCGGCGGACTTCGCGCCGGCGGACGCCTGCGAGCTGCGCGACCCTCAGGAGAATGCCGGGGTCATCCGTTGCAGCGGCCAGGATCTGGCCAGCGAGGAGATCCTCAACCACCTGCGCGCCGGAAAGCGGGTGGTCAAGCTGGCCTTGGAGTGGGACCAGCGGCTCGGCTTCGTGCTGGCGGATGATCTGTCCATCAAGCGGCTCAGGCTCGATACGGCGCTCCTGGAGGAGGCCGGAGAGACCGAGGGCGCGGCGGCTCGCCTGGACGCGGAGTTCGCTATCATGGCGCTGCAGCTCCGGCAACTGATCGCCCGGCTCGACGCCCTGTTCGGGCTCGACGGCGAGCCGGGGCCCGTCGGTTGACCCGTCCTTCAGTCCAGCGCAGCGCCACCCATGACCATGACCAGTCATCCCACCGAACAAGCGTCCACCCCGCCGACACTCCTGGTAGGGGAGGAGCGGGCCAGCATCCTGCGGCAGGAATCACTCGCCTTTCAGTCCCTCACCCTCACCCAACGCCAGCTCTGTGACCTGGAGCTGCTGCTCAACGGCGGCCTCTCACCGCTTATGGGCTTCATGGATCGGCAGACCTACGACTCGGTGCTGGAACGTACGCGCTTGCCCAGCGGGGCCCTCTGGCCCATCCCCATCGTGCTGGATATCGGCGCCGAGCTGGCGGACAAGCTGACCCCGGGGCAACCGCTGGCCTTGCGCGACCAGGAGGGCTTCATGCCCGCGGTGCTGACGGTCTCGGAGCTCTGGGAGCCGGACAAGGAACGGGAGGCCCACCTGGTCTACGGCACCGATTCGCCGGATCACCCCGGGGTGCGCTACCTCAAGACGCGGGTCAAGGGCGTCTATGTGGCCGGCCTCCTGGAGGGCATCCAGCTCCCGGCCCACCACGACTTCGAGAATCTGTGGAACACCCCGCAGGAGCTGCGCCACCAGTTCGCCAAGACCGGTTGGCGCCGGGTGCTCGCCTTCCAGACCACCAATCCGATCCACAAGCTCCAGCGCCGGCTCATCCTGGACGCGGCCAAGGCCCACCAGGCCCACATCCTGATCCACCCGGCGGTGGGGGAGACCAAGCCCGGGGACACCCACTACTACGGCCGGGTCCGCTGCTACAAGGCGATCGCCAGACACCTACCCCATGAGATGAGCGCACTGTCCCTGCTGCCCTTGGCGATGCGCATGGCCGGACCCCGCGAGGCCCTGTGGCACGCCCTGGTCAACCGCAACTACGGCTGCTCCCACCTGATGATCGGCCCCGACCACGGCTCGCCACCCCCCGCACCCGGCGGCCAGGACCAGGCGCGCTTTTACCCGCGCTACGCGGCCGCCGAGTATTGCCAGGCGTTCGCAGACGAGATCGGCATCCAGGTCGTTGCCGTCCCCGAGCACCGCTACGTGCCATCGAAACAGGCCTTCCTGCCAGTGGAGCGCATCGAGCGAGAGTCACTGGAGCCGGCCTCACTGGACGGCGCTGAGCTGCGCGCTCTCCTGCTTCAAGACCGGGAAGTGCCCGACTGGTTCAGCTATCCGGAGGTCCTCCAGGAGCTGCGTCGCGTGTATCCGCCGCGCAGCCGGCAGGGGATCACCGTCTTCTTCACCGGGCTATCGGGGTCGGGCAAATCGACCTTGGCAAACATCATCTATGCCAAGCTGGTGGAGGGAGGCGGGCGGCCCGTGTCCCTGCTCGACGGCGACATCGTGCGCCAGCATCTTTCGAGCGAGCTGGGCTTCTCCAAGGCCCACCGGGACATCAACATCCGGCGCATCGGCTTCGTGGCGAGCGAGATCACCAAGAACGGCGGCATCGCCATCTGCGCCCCTATCGCCCCCTATGCCGAGACCCGCCGGGCGGTGCGGGAGATGATCGAGGCCCAGGGCGCCTTCATCGAGATCCATGTCTCCACCCCCCTGGAGGTCTGCGAGTCCCGGGACCGCAAAGGGCTCTATGCGAAGGCCCGCAAGGGGATCATCCCTGAGT